>NZ_JBMRBK010000044.1:0-120551 GCF_057351765.1 Trinickia sp.
TATGCTCTCGGTCTCGCTCGGCGCTGCGCCCTCCCGGTCGCGGCGCCTTCGTGTTCAAGCGAAGCGCCCGTAGCTCAATGGATAGAGTACTGCCCTCCGAAGGCAGGGGTTGCTGGTTCGATCCCAGCCGGGCGCGCCAAACATGCTACATCGCATTTCCATTCGGGCGCGCGCTTACCGCGTAGCGGATACCCAGTCTTCAACCCGCAAACCGGGCACTCGTTCGAATTCCCGAATGTTATTCGTTACCAAGATCATGCCTTGTGATCGCGCATGACCGGCGATCATCTGGTCGTAGGGGCCAATCGGTTTGCCAATTTTTTGCAGCTCGGCTCTGAGTTGACCGCTATGCATGGCAGCTTGGCGGTCATACGCCAAGACGTCTAACCGGGCCGCAAAGCCTTCCACCACCGCCAGATTTCTTTCCGGCGCCGCGGACTTTTCTGCGCCGTAGATCAGCTCCATCAAGGTCACTGTGCTGATGCAGAGCTGGCCCTCATGGCGATTGAATGCGTCGCGAACTTCGTGGGGCTTGTTCTTGGTGGTAAAGATGCAGATATTCGTATCGAGCATGTATTTGAGCATCAAAAGCCCTCACGCTCCTGATCATCCGGCTGCTCGCGTGCGGACATAAAGTCCGGGCTCACCCCTTCCCCATCAAACCAGCTATCCCATGACTCTCCTGCAGGGGTAAGTATGCGCGTGCGGCCAATGGCCACCACGTCGACCCGCTTCACATCGTCAGGAAGCGCCACAGATTTGGGCAAGCGGACGGCTTGGCTGCGGTTGCTTTTGAAGATGGCGCCTTGTTCCACGAAGAGCTCCTGCGTATATGTCGAGCGTATATCCCATTATAGGGAGGAGTGGCGGTAGATGTCAATGGGATATCCCTCGTTTGCTGCAGACGGCCGGGAGCCAGTCACAGGACGGCGACAACGACGGGCGATGCGTTCCATTGGCTTGCTGAATCCAAAGCGTGACCGCCCCGCCGATCATTCCGCGCTGAGTGATGAGATCTCGAATGGGGGACGCCTTTTTTACCGCACACCCGTCACACAGCGGGCCTCATGCCAGCTGTTGAGCCATGCTTCGAGCCGATCAGGCGGCAGCGGTCGACTCAAATGGAAACCCTGCGCCAAGTCGCACTCGAGATCGGTCAATCGTTGCAAGACCGCTTCCGACTCCACGCCTTCGGCAACGACCTTGAGCCCCATGTTGTGGGCGAGATCGATCGTCGAACGCACGATCGTTTCATCGTCCCTGTTCTCGGTCATCCCCATAACGAACGATTTGTCGATTTTCAATTCATCGACAGGCATTCGCTTCAGATACGACAACGAAGAATAGCCGGTCCCGAAATCGTCGACGGAAAGGCGTATACCCAGCGCGTGCAATCGATCGAGTGTTTCGATCGCATGATTCGGGTCGTCCATGATCGCGCTTTCGGTGATCTCGATCCACAACAATTCGGCCGGGACATTGTATTTGCGCAGCAACCCCGCGAACGTGTCGGGCAGCGACGACTGAATCAGCTCGCGCGCCGAAACATTGATGGATATAGCCAATTCGATGCCGACATCACGCCACATCGCGCATTGCCGAATGGCCTTGTCTGCAACCCAATACGAAATCGTCTTGATGTATCCCGTCTGCTCGGCAAATGGGATGAACTGATCGGGCGACACGTAGCCGCGCGTAGGGTGATCCCATCGAACCAATGCCTCTACGTATTTGACCGTCTGCGTCGAGAGATCGACCTTCGGCTGATAGAACAGTAATAACTGATCTTGCTCGACCGCGCGCCGCAACTCGCTCATCAGCGAAAGCCGCTCGGCGCTGCTGTTATCGTAGCGCTCCTCGTAACGCGCCACGCCTGCATTCGATCGCTTCGCGACGTACATCGCAATGTCGGCTCGCCGCAGCAGCACGTTCATGTCTACGCCGTTATCGGGAAATGTGACGATGCCGATGCTTGCGCCGACGTCGACGGGCTGTCCCTCGATCGAGATCGGCTGCTCGAGCGCCTTCAGTATTTGAATGGCGACTCGCTCCACATCGGCGAGATCGGCATCGGGCAACAGCACGCCGAATTCGTCGCCACCCAAGCGGGCCACCAAGCCCGAATGAACCGCCAACGCATCGCGCAAACGCAGCGCCACTTCGCGCAGCAGCAAATCGCCGATCGGGTGTCCGAGCGTATCGTTGACGTACTTGAAGCGATCGAGATCCATCAGCATGACGCCGAACGGCGTTTCGTTCGGGAGGGCCTCCGCAATGGCTTGCTGCAGCCTGTCGCTGAACATCGCGCGGTTGGGCAGGCCCGTCAGGCGATCGGTGTAAGCGAGCTCGGTGATCCGATGCTCACGGCGCGAAATACCTTCTTGCATGCGGTTGAACGCCTGTGCAAGCTCGCCGATTTCGTCTTGATGGTTGACGGCGATCGGCTCGGCATAATCGCCCGAGCCGACGCGGCGCGCGAAATGCTTCAGCGCGGAGATCGGGCGCGTCACGCTGCGGGCCGTCACGATGCTGCCTGCGATCGACAGCAAGACGCCGATCAGCGTAATAACGAGCAGGGTCGACTGCAGCCGATGAAACGGCGCCATCGCGGCCGTCAGCGAGCGCTGGAGCACGACGACCACCGGCTTGCCCGTGGAGGTCAGCGAGATCACGCGCGTCGCGTAGCGATCGTCCGCCACATCGCTCGGGTTCATGTGGGCAGTACGCTGGGCCGACAGCGTGCTCGCCAACGCCGTCCAGCGTCCGTCAGGCTGTTGATCGAAGAAAGAAACGTCGAGCGAGGTCAAGCTCGCCATCTCGCGCGCCATCCTGTCGTCGATCAGAAAACCCATCGCGACCCAAGCCACGGGCAGCGGCGCTTTGACGGGCACGGCGACGAGTTGATAAAGACGCCCGTCGATCACGTCGATCGCAGAGCGCTCGCTCCCGTGCGTCGCGGTCTGCATCAACGCGCGAAAGGGGAACGCCTGGCTGCCGTGCGTATAGCCGCGGCTATCGGCGATGAGCTTGCCGTCGAGACCGGCCAGGATCACGAGGTCGGCGTCGATGCGGCTGCCGTGGTTTCTCAGCGCCGAAACGACGGTGCTTTCGTGATGCGTGGCGACGGCCTCGCGAAATCCAAAATCGGCCGCCACGACCGTGGCCGCTTGCGTCAGCTTTTCGGCGTTGGTACTCAGCACTTGCCGGAAGACGCGCTCAGCGACAGCGAGTTGCTCTTGCGCGTTGCTGATCGCATTGCGTTCGATGACCGAACTGATGACGACATACGCAGCCGCTTGCGCCCCCAGCATCATCAGCACGACGACGAACGCAATTCTCGCGCGCAGGCTTTTGAATCGCATGGCGCTCACCTATTCGCTCTCGAGTTGAAGGGTGAACGCTGCGGGCTCGCCAGCGCTGGCGCTGGCCGAGACATCACGCGAGGGACGTTGCTCAGGCGCGGCCATCCGATAGTGCCAGACGGCGAGCCGATAGGCGCCGCCCGGCACGTTGTCGATCGATGCTTGGCCGCGGGCGTCGGTCTTCGCAAACCAAGGCGTATCGACGACGAGCAAGTACGCGATCATCTGGTCATGGATGTTGCAGCCCATCACCACTAGCCCGGGTTTGTCGAACATCACAGGCTTAGCCGGCACCCCGTGATAAAGATGCAGTTCGAACCGCTTGGCCGGCGAGAACGAATAGACATCGTGCTCGATGTTGTCGCGGTTAGGAAAGGCGACGGCAGTGCCGGTCTGCACGACAGACACCAATGGCACGAAGCGCCGCTTGATTTGATCGATGATGGCTTTTGGCCGTTTCGACACCGGCGCTTTCACCTTCATGTCGATCGGCATGGCGTAGACGACCGCATCGACTACCGGTGCGCCCGTCTGATCGACGACGGACGCACGCAGCTGCTCCGCCCGTGCGCTGGCGGCGTGCAAGCACAGCGCACTGACAAGGCACGTCAGCCCCACACTCCGCATAGTTCGCATGTCGATCTCCCCGTACCGACGGGTGCCCATTCGCGCGTCCTCGCTAATACCGAGATCGCCTTGATCTCGTCATCGGCGATCTTGGATGTCGTGCGCCATCGGCATCAGCTTGGCCAGCAGCTTGTTCTGCGCATCGACGGGAATGTGATTCTTCTGCATCGCCTGTTTCAGATCGTCGATCCCAGCGGCGAATGCTTTGCCGTCGATGCCCAATCCCTCGTGTGTCCGCTTCATCGAACGGCCGGTATAGACGCAGGGGCCGCCCATCAACGCACAGAATTGCTGATTGAGCATTTTTTCGATATGTGGAATCGATGCACCGTCAAAAAACGATTTCGTTCTCGGATCGTCGAGCATTCGATCGTAGAAATCGTCGATGACATGTTCGATACCTTTTTTGCCGCCGAATTGGCGATAGAGCGAATCGTCGGCGAACGCAGGCGTCGAGATCGTCGCGGCCAGCGCCGACATCGTCAGCATGCAATGGATCGAAAAGCGGGAAAGCGTGCGCATGAAAGCTACTCGCTGAATGAGGCGTCGCCGTCTTGCGAACGACGACGCACGGAAATGCCGTCCGGCACGGCATTTCGCACGGTATGGGTCTGGGCGCACCGGCGCCCCCTTACGGAAATAGCGACATGCGCGAGCGACTGATCCCTTTCAAGATAGACGAAATGCGCGTCACCGTCGCTCTTTTGCTTTATCGGCCTGAATCGAATCGACTTGAGTGGGGGGGAAGCACTTACGGAGAATCGCGGAATATTTTGAATGTAAACGTTTTACATTTCGCGTCCTCACGGCGCGAGGCACGGCGAATGAGGCTGGGATGGCCTTGTTTCAGCGCGAAGAGCCCCTGGCGAGCTTCGGAAGCGACTGCTGTCGGCGTACGATATCGATCAATGTCATCAGCGCGGGGTGCTTGTAACGGCGGCTGCCGTAGTAAATGTGAAACGGGTCTTCCTCGAACGCGTGTTTCTTCAACACGATTTGCAATTCGCCTCGCGCCAGTTCGTCGGCGATACGGGCCTCGAGCACATACGCGATACCCAGCCCCGCCTTGCATGCGCCGATCGTCGTGGCCGTGTCGTTGATCGTCAGTAAGCCGGGTACTCGAAGGCGGCGAGCCTCGCCGCCTTCGTTGACCTCCCATCGATAGCTCGAGTTGTCCCCGAGCAGCAGTTGAAGGCACGTGTGATCGGACAGATCCTTGAGACTGCGCGGCGAGCCGTGTCGCTCGAGATAGTCCGGCGAGGCCACCATGACCCATCGCTGGGGCCCCGTCAGCGGCACCGCGACCATATCTTCCGGGACATAATGCCCGTAGCGAATGCCGGCATCGTAACCCTCGGCCACGATGTCGATCGGCCTGTTTTCGACAACGACCGTCAGGCGCACGTCGGGACACATGCGCGTGAACTCCGGCAACGCCGGTGCGACCAGCAAATGCGCGGCATCCGCGAACACGTTCAAGCGGATTTCTCCGAGCCGTGCCGTGCCGGGGGCCTCGAAGGTTTCGAGCGCCGAGCCGATTTGATTGAAACCTTCCTCCAACCGCGCCGCAAGATCGCGTCCGGCCGCGGTCGTCGAAACGGAGCGGCTGCTACGGTTGAGCAGCTTTGCGCCGAGGCGATCTTCGAGCCGACGCATGGCATGGCTGACGGCCGACGGCGTTTGCCCCAGTTCGATCGCGGCGAGCTTGAAGCTGCGGCACCTGACGATCGCTAAAAACGACTTCAAATCTGCGAAGTCGATTCGGTCTGATTTGCTCATGATGAATTGAATTCAATAGCGCAATGAATCCCGTTCATTCTACGCCGTGCAATCATTGCCTTCGAACCGATGCAACGGCGGCTACAGGCGGCGCTTGCCAAGGCTGCGAACGAAGCTTTTCGAGAGGAAACGTATGCCGAATTTCGAGCACATGCGGATCAGCGATTTAGACGGCACGAAGGTTCTCGTCACGGGCGCGTCGACCGGGA
Source organism: Trinickia sp. (assembly GCF_057351765.1). Taxonomy (NCBI): domain Bacteria; kingdom Pseudomonadati; phylum Pseudomonadota; class Betaproteobacteria; order Burkholderiales; family Burkholderiaceae; genus Trinickia; species Trinickia sp. Next base: position 5,978 of record NZ_JBMRBK010000044.1, read on the forward strand.
TCGGAGCCGCGGTGGCTCGCGCATTCGCGGCACAGGGCGCTCACGTCGTCGCTCACTTCAACCGTAGCGAGGCGGCCGCGGAAGCGCTGCGCGGCGAATGGCCGGACCGTATCGAGCTGATTCAAGGCGAGCTGGGCGAACCGGGGGCTGCGTCGCGCGTCGTGCAGGCCGCGGCGAACATGCTCGGCGGCCTCGACGGACTCGTCAACAACGCCGGCGGCATGTTGGGGCGCATTGCCTCGACGGACATGCCGCCCGGTCATTTCGATGAGGTCGTCAATCTGAACGCCCGCTCGGTCTGGGAGGCGACGGTGGCCGCCCACCCGTTTCTGAAGGCGGCCGGCGGGTACGTCATCAATACTTCATCCGTGGCCGCGCGCACCGGAGGCGGCGCGGGCGCCGTGCTTTACGCCGCCACGAAGAGCTTTGTCAGCAGCCTGACGCGTGGCCATGCCAAGGAGTTCGTCCGCGACGGCATACGGGTCAACGCGGTGGCGCCCGGTCTCATTCAGACGCCGTTCCACGATAAATACACGCCGCCGGAACTGCTCGCTCAGCAAACCGCGTCGGTGCCGATGGGGCGGGAAGGCACGCCCGAGGAATGCGTTGGCGCGTTTTTGTTTCTCGCTTCTCCCGCGCTGTCCGGGTATATCACCGGCCAGATTATCGAAGTGAATGGCGGACAACTGATGCCTTGAAAGAGGAAAGACAATGAATCAACGGCCATTTGGCAATATCGGGCAAGCTGTTTCGGAGATCGGCTTCGGTGCGTGGGCGATCGGCGGCTCGTGGGGCGACGTTTCGGAAAGCGATGCAAAGGCCGCGCTGCATGCGGCGCTCGACAGCGGCACGACGTTTATCGACACGGCCGATGTCTACGGCGATGGGCGCTCTGAGCGCATCATCGCAGCCGTGCTGAAGGAGCGCGGCGGGCCGAGACCCTTCGTCGCGACCAAGGCGGGTCGCCGGCTCGACCCTCATGTGGCGCAGGGCTATACGGCGGCCAATCTGAATGCGTTCGTCGACCGATCGCTCAAGAACCTCGACACCGAATGTCTCGACCTCGTGCAACTGCATTGTCCGCCGACTGAGGTCTACTACCGGCCGGAGGTGTTCGATGCCATGGACGCCATGGTCGCAGCGGGAAAGATCCGCGACTACGGCGTCTCGGTCGAAAAAGTCGAGGAAGGTCTGAAGGCGATCGAATACCCCGGCGTCAAGTCGGTGCAGATCATCTTCAACGTATTCAGGCAGCGTCCCGCCGATTTGTTTCTGCGGGAAGCGCGCGAGAGAGCGATTGCCGTGATTGTTCGTGTTCCGCTCGCGTCGGGCCTGCTGACGGGCAAAATGACGGCGGAAACGGCGTTTGCGGTGGACGATCATCGCCATTTCAATCGGGAGGGGCAGGCGTTCGACAAGGGCGAAACATTCGCGGGTGTGCCGTTCGATGTGGCGCTCGAAGCCGTCGATGAAATCCGGCCGCTCGTTCCGCCGGGCGTCACGATGGCCCAATTCGCGCTGCGTTGGATTTTGATGAACGAGGGCGTGACGACCGTCATCCCCGGGGCCAAGAATGCGGCGCAAGCCAAGGCCAATAACATGGCAAGCGACTTGCCGCCGCTGACCGACGCCGCAATGGCCGCGCTGCGAAAGTTGTATTTGGACAAAATCGCGCCGCATGTCCATCAACGGTGGTGATGAGTAAAGCGCTTATTGCCGTCGACATCGGCTGAGCGGATTCGCAACGCATCCGCTCGAAGCCGAACTCAAACCAACGGCCGAGCCCCTCGCCGAGCGGGACACCGAATCAGTACGGCGCCCGTCCGCGCGGATCGCACACGGAGGCGCTAATGGCAACAGACGTCACATTCACGGTAGCGAAAGTCATCGAGGACGATTGGCTGCTTATCGCTGGGTCCCCCGACAGCGACGAGCCCTACACTCCATTTACTCGTTGGTTCCAGTACATCGAGGGCGACGCCGAACCCTGGACTAGTCACGAAACGCAGTGGTGGGCGCGCAGCGCTACGACTTATTTGCCACCGGGCGTCGGTAAAAACGGAGATTGGGCGTTGGTCGGCATGTCGCACGAAGGACATGTGGAGTTCAGCTTTGCAGAGACAATCGTCGAAGAAAAAATTCCGGGCGCAGGCGTATTCGTCCCGGATGCTACCGGCTGGGGCTACGTCAGCTCGATCAGACAGATCGGGGATTCTCTGTTTGTCTGCGGAGCAGGCGGGCAGGTATACAAACGCCTGAGCTCCAATAATTGGCGGCATATGGATGACGGTCTGTTGCAGACCTTGCCGATCGATCAGCGATTGTTGTTGAGCGACATAGGTGGACCTAACGAAGCGGATATATACGTTTGTGGAAGCTACCCCGGTCCGGCAGGCATGGAGGGACGATTGTTCCACTTCGACGGAAGCAGATGGAGCGGGTTGCCGATTCCAGAGGTGGGCTATTTGAACCGCGTGTTGATCGAATCTCCCGACAGCATCTGGGCCTGTGGTCACAATGGAGCACTTCTGAACGGTAATGCGCGAGACGGCTTCAGAGACGTGTCGAGCGTAGAGGACAATCAGCTGTTCTACTCAATGGCGCTTTTCGGTGGGAACTTGTACCTCGGCTCGAACTTAGGCCTTTACTCGTACAAGCTCAACGATCCTCGCGCGAAAATCGGCGAGGTTGTCACCGGGTTGACTCCGCCTGTGAGCGACGCTGTCACGGTTGGCTCGGTTGGCAACGTGCTCTGGTCCGTAGGAGAAAAAGATATCGTGCGCTTCGATGGCTCATCTTGGGCTCGCATCGATCACCCGGACAATGTTCCTATCCGCTAGCGAAATCGACGGGCGCCAGAGAAGTTGTCAGAGCTGGAGAGTGTTCGCATGCTTGGTACAGAAGTTTATTTCGTCTCAGGTTGTGCGGTTGAAAGCGACATCGTCTATCTCGCCACTCAGCTTGAAGAGGTGGACTCCGCCGACTATGCGCATACGCGTATGAGCGCGTACGTTGGCCGTTTGGATCCCGGCCGTCAGTGGTTCTATCACGACCTCAATGCAAACGTCGTGTCTGTCTGTGAAAAGAAGCAAACGGGTACGGAACCCAGGCAACTGGTTGCGCTTTCCAAGGAAGGCGAGGTCGAATTGTGGACGAGCAAGGATGGCTCTTCCGTCACCGAAGAGATTCCGGACGCTGGCGTGCGTTTAGGCAATCTTGGCTACCTGCGCTCGATTCGAGAGGTCGGTAGGACGCTGTTTGCATGTGGGTTCAACAGCCAAGCCTATGTGCGGAACAACGGTGCGTGGAAGTCACTGGTGTCGGCACCTTTGGCGTTTCATCATGCAGCATCGGGCGAGTATGTCGTGTTCAACGGAATCGACGGATTTTCGGAGGACGATGTGTATGCCGCCGGTTCCAACGGTTCCCTTTATCACTGGAACGGCAGCGCATGGCGGCAAATCGAGCTCGAGACTGAGGCGAATCTGGAGTGCATTCGTTGCTATGGGCGAGACGACGTATGGATCGGCGGCGCGAACGGCACATTGTTGAACGGCAATATCGTCAGGGGCTTCCGAGATGTGAGCGATATCGCGGACAACGCTACATTTTGGTCGCTCGCGAAGTTCAAGGAAAAGGTCTATCTCGGCACGACTAAGGGCTTGTTTGCCTATGACGGGCATGCGATCGAGCCGGTCGTAACCGGACTGAACCCCGAAGTCGAAACCTACACTGTCGAGTCGACAGACGATGCGCTTTGGTCGATCGGAGCCAAGGACCTGGTCCGGTTCGACGGAAACGTATGGACACGTATCGATCATCCCGACAATCCGCCCATTAGGCCCTGAGGACGCGATCGATATTGATGAAATTGCGCAGCGACTCAGCGCCAAGACGCGGGCGCCTATCGACACCCGCGCCCGACGCCAATCAGGGTTTCATGCCCGCCACATGCGGAAACGCGGTCTTATAAAGCACATGCAAGAGACGATACCGCTCCGAATCGGTGTCGAGAATCGAGCGTGTGTCACTCCCGATCGACTGACGCACGAGTCCGCCACGCTCTTCCCGCGCAGGCGGCCAGAGCGGTAGCCCATCGCGCTGGAAGCTCGGGCGGTCCTTCGGCGAACCGATCTTCTCGAGCCCTTCGCTGTTGGGATCGCCCGTCTTGACGAACCGCGCAACGTAGTCGGAAAACACGCGCGCGATCTTGCGATCTTCATCCGTCCAGGCGTATTGAGGCTGCTGCCGGAAATTGTCGAACATGTATTCGACCTCCGCGCCATGTTCGGCGCCCATGACCGGCTCGGGCCGCGGGTCGGCTTTCTCGCCGGGCACCGGGCGCGCCAGTGGCGGACGCGGCTGCGTGAACAAGTAGTAGTAGACGGGCGCTGCGCCCGTTTCCCGATGCAAGTCAGCCCAAAGGCGCGTGCTGATGCCGAACATCATGTCGCTCGCGAGCGCTGTGCCCGAGCGCATGACTTCCTGCTCGTCGCCACCCGGGTACAGCGCCATGATTTGTGCGGGGTAGTTGTGCGGGAAGATCTCCTCGAGCATGCGCCGCCAGTTTTCGGGTGTGGGTGCACGACCTTCCAAGACGCGACTGAAGTGCGCCTCCTGAGAGTTGGATCCGACCAACAGCGGCACGCGCGCTTGCCCGCCGGCAGCGAAGACGGCCCCGGGCCGCTCGGTCAGAAAATAACCGTCGACGGTAGGCCAGAATCCGAAGGGCGTTTCGTCCTCAGGGTCTTGCACATCGAGCAGCGCTTCGGCCGAGCGGGAGCGAAGCGCTTCCAGGGTGGACGCCCCGAGCCGGTTCGCAAATGCTTTCGATACGTCTTCGGCGTATTCCTTCGTCCAGAAGTTGATCGGCGTGAACGCGCCGGCGCTTTGTCCAATGGCTCGCGCGAAGAGTCCCCGCGAGAGCGGCGAGGCCATGTGCGCGCTGACTGACACCGCACCCGCGCCTTGGCCGCCGATGGTGACCTGTTCGCGATCCCCGCCGAACTGCGCGATGTTCTCGCGCACCCATTTGAGCGCAGCGAGCTGGTCGAGCAGACCGTAGTTTCCGGCCGCGCCGTACCCGGACTCCTGCGCGGCATCGGGATGCGCGAAAAAGCCGAACACATCCAGGCGATAGTTCACCGTGACGACGATCATGCCTTTCGCCGCGAGATTCGCGCCGTCAATGCGTGCGTCGGATCCGTCACCGCCTTCGAAATCCCCGGTGTGGAAATAAACGAGGACCGGCAGCTTGGCACGCTGCGGATCGGGCGGCGCCCAGATATTCAGGTAAAGACAGTCCTCGCTCATTCGCGTGGAGCGGGAGGTCTTTGCGAATCCGTCCGACTGCATGCAGCGCGGCCCGAATTCGGTTGCGCGCCGCACGCCGGCCCATCGCGCCACGGGTTGGGGAGCGCGCCACCGAAATGGGCCGACCGGCGGCGCGGCATACGGGACACCGGTAAACGCATGTACCCGCGTCTGTCCCGTGTCGATACCGACCCCTTCGATCACGCCGTCGGACAATTGGGTGCGCGGTGCGGAAAGGGTCGGCGCGGCAGACGCCGCCGCTGGAGAGAGCAGCGCAACGAGCACGACTGCGGCGGTGAGCGCCGGATATCGGCGCGTACTGGCAAAACGTATCGATTTCATGGGTGGCCTCTTCTGACCCGAACCGTCAGAGCGGCGCGGGCAGGGTGGAATGGCCCTCGATGATGTTGCGGCCGCGCGCATTGATCCGGGCTTCGTTGGGAAACCGGACCGAATGAGGGCGCGAGCCAACGTCGAATAAAAATGAACGTGACGATTCAGCGGGCCGGTCATTCATACCGAGCCGCGTAATTGGGGCTCAACCGGCGAGCAATTTCGTATGAACCCGGTCTTCAGACCGGCCTCTGCCGAGCCGTTAGCAAGTCAGAAGGAAACGAAGCCGTGCCGCCGCGGCTATCGAATCGGTCATGGGCCCCATGCCGCTCGCTCGGCTCGGCATAGCGCGGGCATGCGCATGCGCATTCGCATTGCGCTAAGCGGATGCAAGGCGCCCTCATGGACCTCATCGCGCGGCAAGGCTCGCGAGTGAATGCACTCGCGGCTATAGGGAGAGAACATGTTTGTCGCAATTGGATGGATCGTCGTACTCGGTTCGGTGATCGGAAGTTTCATCGGTGTAGGCGGGCATTTGCCGGCGCTCCTGCAGCCGTTCGAACTTCTTTGTATCTTCGGTGCCGCGTTCGGTGCGTTCGTTGTCAGCAACCCCATCACGACGCTCAAGAAAACGATCAAAAGCCTGCCCACCGTCTTTCATGGCCGCGGCTATGACAAGGCGAAGTACCTCGAGCTCATCGCGCTGCTCTACGAACTGCTGCAAAAGGCCCGCAAGGAAGGAATGATGGCGCTGGAGTCGGATGTCGATGCGCCCGAACAAAGTCCGCTCTTCCAGAAGTATCCGCACATCGTCGCCGATCACCATCTGCTCGACTTCATCCTCGACTATCTGCGCATGATGTCGACGGGCAACATCAACGTGCTCGAAATGCAGGACCTGATGGACGAAGAACTCGTCACGCACCACGCGGAAGAATCGATCGTCGCCAACGCGATTCAAAAAATGGCCGACGGTCTGCCGGCGTTCGGCATCGTCGCAGCCGTCATGGGTGTGGTGCATACGATGGGCTCCGTCGGCGAAGCGCCGGCCGTGCTCGGCAAGATGATCGCGGGCGCACTCGTGGGCACGTTCCTCGGCATCCTGCTTTCCTACGGATTCGTCGGCCCGCTCGCCGATCTGCTCAACGCCAAGGGACGTGCTGCCGCCAAGCCCTATCACTGCGTGAAGGCGGTGCTGCTCGCCTCGCTGAGCGGCTACGCGCCCTCGATCGCGGCGGAGTTCGGTCGCAAGGTGCTCTTCACGTCCGATCGGCCGACGTTCCAGGAACTCGACGACGCCGTGCGCGCCACGAAGGGCGCCGCGAAGGCGCAGGCCTAAGGGGCGCGGCATGGGTGACAGGCTTTCACGCGACGCCGCAGAAAAGCGGCCGATGAGCGTTGTCATACGACGCAAAAAGGGCGAGGAACACGGTGGCCACCATGGCGGTGCCTGGAAGATCGCCTATGCCGACTTCGTGACGGCGATGATGGCGTTCTTCCTGCTCATGTGGTTGCTCGGTTCGACGTCGAAGTACGACAAGCAAGGCATCGCGGACTATTTCAATACGCCGCTCTCGACGATGCTCGACGGCAAGGAAAGCGCCGACGCGGTGCGGCCCAGCATCGTGCAAGGTGGCGGGCAGAACATCATCGATACGCGGCCCGGCGTGGGCGCACAGACCCAGACCGAGCCGGCGAGCGCCAAAATGGCGCCCTCGCCGGAGCAGGCCGACATGCAGCGTTTGCAGCAGCTCAAGGCCAAACTCACGGCGCTGATCGAACATACGCCGGCGCTCAACGCCTATCGCGATCAGATCCGCATCTCGATCACGGCGGAAGGCCTGCGCATCGAGATCGTCGATTCGCAAAAGCGGCCGATGTTCGCGCTGGGCAGCGTCAGGCTCGAAACCTACGCGGTAAATATCCTTCAGCAGATCGGCGCAACGCTCAACGATGTGGACAACCATATCTCGATCGCCGGTCATACGGACGACGTCCGCTACGCGGGCGGCCCCGTCGGCTACACGAACTGGGAGCTTTCCGCCGAACGAGCCAATGCGGCGCGCCGGGCGCTCGTCGCGGGCGGTCTGCACGACGAGAAGGTGCTGCAGGTGCGCGGTCTTGCCGACGTGTTGCCGCTCGCGGGCAACGGCGCGGCCGAGCCGACGAACCGCCGCATCAGCATTCTCGTCATGAACAAGGCGGCCGAACAGGCGTTTTTCCGCGACGGCGGCCGCACCTCGATCGACGAATCGCAGCCGGCCGGCGATACGGTTCGACAAGCCATCCGGCCCTTGGCGGCGCGGCTTCCCCAAAGCGCGGCGCGTTCCTGAGCGTTCCTCGGGGCCCCAAGGGGGGGCCGGAGCGCCGCCGAGCATCCTTCCGGCGGCTCAGCCGCCCGGCCGCCGTCTTGGCGCATCATCGCCCATCCGTACAAGCCTCCGAGCCCCGCTCCACGGGCTCAAGCGCCAATATAGCGGCCAAATCGGCGTCTGTTTGGCCGATTGAAGCACGATCGCCGCCGCTAATCTTCCAGCATCGCAAAAACCGCTCGGCGCCGCAGCTTCGTTACCGCTGACGCCGCGCCCCGGTCGCCGCGCCGGCTCAATCACCGAAGGACCGCTTCAATGCCAACAGTCAGCATTCTCATTCCCGCCTACAAGGCCGAGTTTCTGGGACGCGCGATCCTGAGCGCGCTCAACCAGACGTTCGAGGACACCGAAATCCTCGTCGGCGACGACACGCCCCAGGGCGTGCTGCGGGAAATCGTCGAGCGGTTCGACGATCCACGGGTGCGGTATTTCCATCACGGTTTCCAAAAAGGCACGCGCAATTCGCGCGCACTGTGGGACAAGGCGAGCGGTCAATACGTCAAGTGGCTCTTCGACGACGACATGCTGATGCCCGAGTCGGTCGAGACGCTCGTGAACGCACTGCGCGTGAATCCCGGCGTCGCGCTTGCTTTTCATGCACGGGTCATAATCGACGAGAACGATGCGATCATCGCGACGCCGCCGTCGCTGCTGCCGTCCGGGCAGGCCGCGCTCATCGACCGAGCGTCGCTCGTCGAGAACATGATCGGCAGGATCAACAACTTCATCGGCGAGCCGAGCAACGTCATGCTCGTGCGCGACCGCGTCGATATTTCGCGCGCTTTCGATTACCGGACGTGGGTACTCGATTTCCTCGGTGACGTGGCGCTCTATCTGAACTGTGCCGCGGAGGCACCGCTGCTCGCCGTCGGCGGCTATCTGAGCGCATTCCGTCAGCATTCGTCGCAAGCGTCGGCGGCCGCGGGCGCGAACTACAGCGCGGGCCTCTACGAGTGGGAACTGATGGTGCGTGGGGAAGCGGCTGCCGGGAACTTGCGAGGGGCCACGCTCGAAGGGGCGCAACGCGCGCTTCGCGGGCTCTACGGCCGCTGGGCGCCGGCTTTGCCGGAAATCGCGCGTCTGCTGGCCAATCTCGGCGAACTCACCGAGCTTGCGCCTCATCAACTTTATACGTCGGAGCGCTTTGTCGCCGATCTCGCGCATGCGCGCGCGGCGGTGGCCGAGCGTGTGGGCGCTCGCAACAAGCGCGCGCAGGCCGCGGGGGCGGTGGCGAGCGCACCGGCCGCAACCGCCGCAACCGCTGAACCGGCTCAGCAGCAACCGTTTTGCGTGGTCTGCGAGCAGTCTGTGTCCGGCTGGTTGCCTCATCCTGAAGCGGGCAGGCTCGATCGCAGCTTCATGCAGCAGGTGGAATCGGTGGGTTCGACGCTCGAACACTATCAGTGCCCCAACTGCGGCTGCAATGATCGCGACCGGCACCTGTGGCTTTATCTCGCTTTTTCGCGCGTGCTCGAAGACGCTCCGCAAAAGCGGATCCTTCACATCGCGCCGGAAGCGCGTATCGAGCCGCGGATTCGCGCGCTCGCGCCGCTCGAATATGTCGTCGGCGATCTGCACCCGCGTGTCCACCATCACCGTCAACTCAACGTGGAACGGCTAGACTTCCCGGATGGCTATTTCGATGTGGTCATCTGCAATCACGTGCTCGAGCACGTCGCCAATCCGGACCGCGCAATGGCCGAGCTGACCCGCTGCCTCGCGTCGAACGGCCATCTGATTGCCCAGACGCCCTTTTCCCCGGTGCTGCGCAATACCTTCGAGCTCAACAAGCCGGTGAGCGGCCCATTCGCGACGCACTACTTCGGACAGAGCGATCACGTGCGGCTCTTCGGGGCCGATATCGTCGACCGGTTCCGCGCGGCCGGTCTCTCGGGCGATCTCTACTCGCATACGGAGGTGCTCGCCGAGGTCGATCCCAAGACGTTCGGCTGCAATGGACGCGAACCGTTTTTCCTGTTTTCCAAGGGGCGCGCGCCGGAATTCGCGGGTTGATGCGCATGCATCCGGTTCGGCTGACGATTGATGAGGACTGCTTTCCCGATGAAGCCTAACGAATTGCCGAGCGCCGTTCCCCTCGACGATCGGTCTGCGATGCACGCGTCGGCGAGCGCGCCGCAGCCGGTCGGTGTCGACGAGGCTGCACAAAGCGGCCAAGCCGGCAAAGCCGGGCAAGCCGGGCAAGCCGGCGAGGGCGAGCACCCGATCAATACGCGTGTATCGACGCTCGCGGATCCGAAGCAGGGCTTCGTGCCGGTGACGCAGCCCTATCTGCCGCCGCTCGCCGAGTTCACGCCCTATCTCGAGGAGATCTGGCAGCGCAAGTGGGTCACCAACAATGGCGTGTTTCACCAGCGGCTCGAAGCGGCCCTGTGCGACTATCTCGGCGTCGAGCACTTATCGCTTTTCGCCAACGGCACGCTCGCGCTGATCACGGCGCTGCAGGCGCTGAAGATCACGGGCGAAGTCATCACGACGCCGTTCAGTTTCGTCGCGACCACGCACGCGCTGCATTGGAACGGCATTCGGCCCGTGTTCGCCGATATCGATCCGGTCAGCATGAATCTCGATCCGGCCAGAATCGAAGCGGCCATCACGCCGCTTACCACGGCGATCATGCCTGTGCATGTCTACGGTAATCCCTGCGACGTGGAGCGCATCGATGCGCTCGCCGACACCTACGGACTGCGCGTGATCTATGACGCAGCTCATGCGTTCGGCGTGCGCGTGCGCGAGCGCTCGGTGCTCGAGTATGGCGATCTTTCCGTGTTGAGCTTTCATGGCACGAAGGTGTTCAACACGTTCGAAGGCGGCGCGATCGTCTGCCGCGACGCCAAGATGAAACGCCGCATCGACAACCTCAAGAACTTCGGCTTCATCGACGAGACGACCGTCGTCGCGCCCGGCATCAACGGGAAGATGAACGAAGTCCAGGCGGCGTTCGGCCTGCTGCAGCTCGAGCATATGGATCACGTGATCGCAGCGCGCGCGCAAATCGATCGGCGCTATCGCGAAGCGTTCGCGGGCGTGCCGGGCATCGTGCTGCACGAGACTGCCGCCCATTGCACGCGCAACTATGCCTACTTCCCGGTACGGATCACACGTGATTTCGCGCTGAGCCGCGACGGCCTTTATCAGACGCTGCGCGAGCATCAGATCGCGGCGCGTCGCTACTTCTTTCCGCTCATCAGCGAGTTCCCGACCTATCGCGGATTGCCGTCGTCCGATTCGCGCAACTTGCCGGTCGCGAACGAAGTGTCGCGCGAAGTACTGTGCCTGCCGCTTTACCCGGATCTCGATAGCGACGATCAACAGCGCATCGTCGACGTCGTCCTTTCCTGCGCGGCGCGCGGCCGTTCGAATTGAAACGGCGAGCGAACCCTTTATACGCCACATCGATCATGTCAAACGCCAACGCCACCGAGCGCGACTATCCCACCGTCGATTACGATGCGCATGCGCGCACCTGCCCGCCCGACGCTTTCTGGGCACAGGTCAAACGAACGGTGCACGGCAAGCCTGTACCGGACGAGCAGATCGATCTGATCGTCGAGGAGATCAAGCGGCAACTGTCGCTGACGCCGGCCGACGTCGTGCTCGATCTCGCGTGCGGCAACGGTGCGCTGTCGCATCGGCTCGTCGAGGGTTGTGCCGCGCTCGTAGGCGTCGATCTTTCGCCGTATCTGATCGAAATCGCCAACCAGCACTTCGCGCAAGCGCCGCGCGTGAGCTTTTTCGCCGATGGCGCCGCGCAATATCTGCGCGCCGAAGCCACACCGGAACGCTTCACGAAGGTGCTCTGCTACGGCAGCTTCGCCTACTTTTCCGACGAGGATGCGCGCGCGACGCTCGCGCTGCTGAACACGCGCTTCGTCAACGTCGAATCGGTCTTCATCGGCAACCTGCCCGATCGCGCCCGCGCCGCCGCCTTCTATGCACCGCGTGAGCCGCTACCGGGCGAACTCGACGATCATCAGGCGCAAATCGGACTCTGGCGCACCCGCGAAGCGTTCGCCGACATGGCGGCCGCCGCCGGTTGGGAGGCAAGCTTCTCGACGATGCCGGGCGGATTCTTCTCGGTTCACTATCGCTACGACGTGTTGCTGCGCCGCCGTGGCGCGACCGCGAACGGTGCGGCAGGGAAGGCGAGATGAACGCACGCCACGAGCAATCCGGGCTCGTCGATCTCGCGCTCTTCGGTGGGCGCAAACGCTTTGCCGTGCCGAAGTCGACGTCGAATCTCGTTCAGCCGTCGATCGAGCGTTTTCTCGACTATGCGCGGCCGATGTTCGATGCGCCCGGCAATGCGTCCGGTGGCACGGGCGTCGTCGCCGCCCGTCTCGAAACGCGCCTTGCCCAGTTTCATGAAGTCGCGCGCTGCGTCACGTTCTGCAGCGGTTTTTGGGCGTTGGCCACGTCGATCGCCGAACTCGCGCGCCCCGGGCGGCGCGAAGTCGTGATGCCTTCTCTGACCTATCGGCGGATGGCCGATGTCGTCGCCTGGACGCGGCTCGTACCGCGCTTTTGCGAGGTCGATCCGGCCACGCTCGCGATCAGTGCCGAGACGGCGGCCGCGTGCATCGGCACCGACACGGCACTGCTGCTCGCCGTTCATCCGATCGTCAACTGCTGCGATGCGAGCGGACTCGTCGAGCTGGCGGCGGACAGCGGCCTGCCGTTGCTGTTCGACGGCGTCGAGTCGGTCTACGAGCGTTGTACCGACGGGCGGGGCGTCTCGCGCAAGGTCGGCGCATTCGGCGACGCGGAATGCTTTTCGCTTCACGCGAGCAAGCTCGTCAACGGCTTCGAAGGCGGATACGTCACGACCGATAACGAGGCGCTCGCCGATCGGCTCGTGGCGCTGCGCGACGGCGGCCTCGTCGCGCCAGGCGCGCTCGATGCGCGCTTGAGCGACGTCCATGCCGCGATGGCGCTTGCCAACCTCGACGAGCTCGACGCTCAGGTTGAGCGCAATCGCAGCCGCTATGCGCGGTATCGGCGCGCGCTCTCGGGCGTGGCCGGCATCCGGCTCGTCGCCTTCGACGAATCGCAGCCGACGAGCTACAAGAACATCGTCGTCGAGTTGCTCGATGACTGGCCGCTCCCGCGCGCGCTGACGATCGAGATCCTCAATGCGGAGAACGTGCTTGCGCGCGCCTACTATGCCCCGCCGCTGCACAGCAAGCCGATGGCCTATCCGTATGTGCCGGCCGTGCTGCCGGTGACGGATCGACTCGCCGAGCGGTTCATGCTCCTGCCGTGCGGGGAGTTCGTCACGCTCGACGACATCGATGCCGTAGTCGATTTGCTCGCTTTCATGCGGGCGCACGCGCAGCCCATTCTCGGCGCGGATGCCGCGCGAAGGGCCATGCGATGAACAGCGCGTTGGACAACAAAGGCTCCGCGACGCCCGCGTTCGCGGCACCGCTGCGGCTCGGCCAGCACAACATGCCGTCCCGGGACCGCTTCGAAGCGGCCATGCGCGACATCTTCGAGCGGCGCTATTACACGAACCAGGGACCGCTCGCACGCGCTTTCGAAGAGCGCTTGCAGTCGCGGCTCGCCGCGCGTCACGTCGTATGCGTGACCAACGTCACGATCGGGCTCATGATGGCCGGCGAGGCGCTCGGCATGGCTTCGCCCGTGCTGGTCCCGCGCGTTTGCACGAGCGCGTTGACGCATGCGTTGAACTGGTGCGGCCTATCGACGCTCAGTGTCGAGCCCGACGCCGCGAGCGGTCAGCTCGATGTGAACGCCTGTGCCAAGCGGGTGGGCCGTGTGGGAGGCGTCGGCGCGATCGTGGGCGCGAACTTGTGGGGAGGCGCGTGCGATGCCGCGGCACTTGCCTCGCTTGCGCGTGCGCACGATCTCCCGCTGATGTTCGATTCGTCGGAAGGGTTCGGCATCACGGTGGCGGGTCGGCGGGCCGGTCAAGGCGGTGCCCTCGAAGTGTTTTCGTTCGATGCCGCCGATATCGTGAATGCCGGCGGCGGCGCCTGCGTGGCCACGGACGACGACGAGCTCGCCGCACGCCTGCGCAACATTCGCAGCAGCTACGGCGCGGGCCGCCCCGTATCGGTGGTCAAGACATCCAACGGGCGCATGTCCGAAGCGCAGGCCGCGCTCGGCCTGATGTCGCTCGACGATTTCGACGCCAATCGCGAGCGCAACCGCGCCAGCTTCGAGGCCTACCGCGCCGGCCTCAGCGGTCTGGCCGGCATCCGCCTCGTCGTACCGTCCGGCGTCGACGCATCGAATCATCAAACGGTGGTCTGCGCGTTCGACGAGGACGCGGCGGGCTTCTCGCGCGACGCGTTGATCGCGGTACTCGCAAGCCACGATATCGAGGCGCGCGGCATTGCGTCGTCGTGGTTGCGGCTGCCGATTGGCGCGCATGTCGATATCGCTGCCGTGGGCCGCGTGTGCGAGGCAATCGGCGCAGCACTCGCCGCCGGTGCGACGCATGAAGGAGTGGCCGCGTGAAGCTCGGCATCATGCAACCGTACTTCTTTCCGTACTTCGGTCATTTCGCGTTGATCGCGGCCGTGGACGAATGGATCGTCTTCGACGTGACGCAGTACACGCCGAAGACGTGGATGAACCGCAATCGCATCTTGCATCCGAAGCAAGGGTGGCAATACCTGAACGTGCCGCTCGCGAACAGCTCGATCTCGATTCGCACGCATGAGGCGCGCGTGCTCGATCCGGCCGGCGCGCAGGCGAGCATCCTCGGCAAACTCACCGCGTTTCGCCGGCATGCGCCGTTCCATGCGCGCGTGAGCGAGCTCGTGCGCGCGGCGTTTGCCGGCGCGGCCGACGATTCGCTTTGCGCGCTCAACGTGAGCAGCTTGCGCACCGTTTGCGACTATCTCGGCATTCCGTTTTCGTATCGGATCTGCTCGCAGCTCGGCCTCGAGTTCCCCGACGAGATGGACGCGGGCGACTGGGCGCCGTTCGTTTGCAACGCGCTCGGTGCGACCGGCTATGTCAATCCGGCCGGCGGCCGCGCGCTTTTCGAACCTGCCGCGTTTGCGCGCATCGGCGTCGCGCTCGAATTCGCCGACGTGGCCGAATTCGCCTACGATCCCGCGCCGTTTCGCTACGAACCGCATCTGTCGATCGTCGACGTCCTGCTCTGGAATGCGCCCAAGCGCGTCGCCGCTGCGCTGCGCAGCAATCTGACGCTCGAAGCGGCGTAAACACGCCGTATGGCCTTAACCGACACTCTCTCGATTCCGATGAAGCCGATCCGCCTTGTATGTGGCACCCGATACTCCGAAGCGCAGTTCGTCGAAAACACGGCGCTCGCCCGGTCGCTCAAGCTCTACGATCATCCCCCCGTGCAGCAGTTGCTGCTGTTCGACAACAACACGACGGGTCTTTCGACGATCTACAACCGCGCGATCGAGCACGCGAAAGAGCATCCGGCCGTGCTCGTGTTCATCCACGACGACATATCGCTGTGCGACTTCTTCTGGGCCGAGCGCATACGGGAGGCACTCGAACGCTTCGATATCGTCGGTCTGGCGGGCAACACGCGGCGCATGCCGCGACAGCCGTCGTGGGCGTTCTCGCCCGATCTCAAGTGGGACAAGCCGGAGTTCCTGAGCGGCACGGTTGGGCACGGCAAAGGTTTCCCCTGCGATATCGTTTCGCAGTTCGGCCCGTCGGGCCAGGCCTGCAAGCTGCTCGACGGGCTCCTGCTCGCCGCGGACAGCGAGCGGCTCGTCGCGAGCGGGCTGCGTTTCGACGAGCAGTTCGATTTTCATTTCTACGACCTCGATTTTTGCCGTCAGGCCGAGCTCAAAGGCATGACGATGGGCACTTGGCCGATCAGCGTGGTGCATGAAAGCGGCGGCGCCTATGGCAAGCCCGCCTGGCGCGAGGCGTACGAGCGCTATTTGCGCAAATACGGCGAGTGAGACGATGGCGACCGAAGCTTTATCCGCGCCGCCGATCGAAACGGGGCTTGCACTTCAGCAAGCCGGGCGGCTAGCCGAGGCGGCAGCCGTGTACCGCCAGATACTCGCCGTCGACCCCAGGCATGCCGACGCACTCCATCTGCTGGGTCTCGTCGCCTATCATCAGGGCGATTACACCGCGTCGACCGAACTCATCATGGCTGCGCTCAGCCATCGCGAGAGCGAGATCTATTACGGCAACCTCGGCAATGCGTTGACGGCGCGTGGCATGCACGCAGCCGCCATCGAAAGCTTTCGCCATGCCATCGCGCTGCGCCCGGACTATGTGCCGGCACACAACAACCTCGGCAATCTGCTGCGCGATCAGGGCAAGCTGGCGGAATCCGCGCAGTGCTTCGAGACGCTCATTGCGCTGAAGCCCGATTACGCCGAAGCCCATAACAACCTTGCGAACGTGCTCGTCGATATGGGCGAGCTCGAAGCGGCGATCGAACACTACCGCATCGCGATTCGCCTGCAGCCCGAGTTGCTCGAGGCACGCAGCAATCTGTTGTTTATCCTCAGTTATCGCGAGCGTTTCGATGCGGGCGAGTACATGCGCGAGGCGCGCGAATTCGGCCGTGTGGCGGCCGAGCGGGCCCAGCCGTGGCGCGATTGGCCTGTCTCGCTCAGTCCCGGGCGCAGTGGACCGCTGCGCGTCGGCTTTATCTCGGGCGATCTCAAGGTGCACCCGACGGGGCACTTTCTCGAGAGCCTGCTCGCGCATATCGATTCGCGGCGCATCGAGCTCATCGCCTACCCGACGCGCCGGTTCGAAGACGCACTCAGCGCGCGCATCAAGCCGCGTTTCGCGCAGTGGACGCCGATCGCGGGAATGACGGACGAAGCCGCCGCGGAGCGTATCCGAAACGACCGCATCGACATCCTCGTCGATATGTCGGGGCATATGAATTTCAACCGCCTCTCGCTGTTCGCCTGGCGACCGGCGCCCTGCCAGGTCAGCTGGCTCGGCTATTTCGCGAGTACCGGCGTGGCGGCCGTCGACTATCTGCTCGGCGACCCGCACGTGCTTCCGGCCGGCGCCGAGGATCAGTACGTCGAACGCCTCTGGCGGTTGCCCGACAGTTATTTGTGCTTCACGCCGCCGGCCGAAGACGTGGAAGTCGGCGCATTGCCGATGCTCACGCGCCGGCACGTCACCTTCGGCTGCTTCAACCATCTGATGAAGATGAACGATGGCGTGGTCGACGTATGGGCGCGCATCCTTCACGCGGTTCCGGGCTCGCGCCTTTTTCTGAAGGCCAAGCAACTCGATGTGCGCGAAACGCGCGAGGCGACGTTTGCCCGCTTCGCTGCGCGCGGCATCGATGCACGCCGACTGATTCTCGAAGGCCGGTCGCCGCGCGCCGAGTACTTCGCCGCATATCGCAACGTCGACATCGCGTTGAGTCCGTTCCCGTACCCCGGCGGAACGACCAGTGTCGAAGGTCTGTGGATGGGCGTGCCGGTGTTGTGTCGCCGAGGCGATCGGTTCCTCTCGAGCATTTGCGCGAGCATGTTGCACTCGGCCGGCCTCGAAGACTGGATTGCCGACGACGATGATGACTACGTCGAAAAAGCCGTGGCATTCGCGAACGAGCCGCTGCGCCTTGCGATGCTGCGCGACGGTTTGCGCGATGCGCTCATCGCGTCGCCGCTCGTCGACGCTTCGCGTTTCGCCCGGCATCTCGAAGCGGCGCTCGAGGGGATGTGGCGCGAGCGCGTCGCCGACATCGAGAAGCATTCCGGGGCCACGCGATGAAGAAACGTCAGGCAACGTTGCCGCACCGCACGGGCGAGCTGCCGACGCTCGGCACCTTGTTGAACGAGGCACTCGCCCATCATCAGGCTGGCAGGCTCGGCGAAGCCCAGACGCTCTATTCGCGCATTCTCGCGGTTGATCCGCGGCATGCCGATGCATTGCATTTCATGGGCCTGCTTGCGTGTCAGATCAAACAGCATGAGCCTGGGCTCGCATTGATCCGCGAATCGATCGCCCTTCATCCGAATGCGATCTATTACAACAACCTCGGCAACATGCTGCGGGAATCGGGGGCTCGCGACGAGGCCGTTCATGCCTACCGCAGCGCGATCGCGCTCAAGGCGGATTATGCGGAGGCGTACAGCAACCTCGGGAACGTATTGCGCGAAAGCGGCGACGCGAAGGCCGCGCTCGAGCAGTGCGCCCGTGCGCTCGAACTGCATCCGGGCTATGCGCAGGCCTATAACAACCTCGCCAATGCATTGAAAGATCTGGGCGAGCTCGAAGCGGCGGCTCTCAGCTACGGCAAGGCGATCGCCGCCAACCCGGGCTTCGTCGAAGCCCATCTGAACCTGGGGCACGTGCGCAAGGCGCAAGGCGATCTCGATGCCGCGGCGGCGAGCTACCGCAGCGCGGTCGCGCTGGCCCCGCAAATGGCCGCGGCGCACGACGGCCTCGGCGGGCTGGCGTTTTTTCGCGGCGAGGTGGACGCGGCGATCGAACACTATCGGTGCGTCGTCGCGCTCGAGCCGCAATCGGCGCACGCGTGCAATACGCTGGGCAACACGCTCAACGCGGCCGGCCGCGTTGGCGAAGCCATTCCCGTCTACGAGCAGGCCATCGCGCTCGATCCCGACTTCCCCGATGCCTGGCACAACCTCGCCAATGCATTGCGGCGTCAGGGCATCCCGACGCGAGCCGTCGTCTGCGCCCGGCGTGCGATCGAGCTGCGCGGCGATACCCCCTCGTTCCACAACAATCTCGGCGCGATCCTGGCCGATCTGAGCCAGTTCGACGCGGCGCTCGAGTGCTATCGCGCGGCGCGCGCACTCGATCCCGATTTCGGCGAATCGCACACCTGCGTGCTGTTCGGGCAATCGTACGTCACCGAATGGTCGGCCGACACTCACCTGGCCGATGCGCGATACTTCGGCGAGCGGATGGCGGCGCGGGCCAAACCCTACCGGCATTGGCCCGTGCTCGACGCGGCACACGGCAGCGCGCGAGCGCTGAGAGTCGGATTCGTGTCGGCCGATTTCAGAAAACATCCGGTCGGCTACTTTTTCGAGTGCGTGCTGAGCCGTCTCGATCGCTCGCGTATCGAGCCGATCGCCTATTCGAACGGTCTGCAAAACGACGAACTCACGGCACGCATCAAGCCGCGTTTCGCGGCCTGGCACCACGTTGCCGACACGAGCGACGCGGCGCTCGCGCGGGCGATTCACGAGGAAGGCATCGATATCCTCGTCGATCTGTCGGGCCATACCGGCCGCAACCGGCTGCCGATGTTCGCATGGCGGCCGGCACCCTTGCAGGTGAGCTGGCTCGGTTACTTCGCGACGACGGGTCTCGCTGAAATCGACTACGTGCTGGCCGATCCCCACGTGGTGCCCCCCGACGAGGCCTCGCAATATGTCGAGCAAATCTGGCGGTTGCCCGATTGCTATCTCTGCTTCACGTTGCCCGACCTACGTGTGCCGGTCGCGCCGCTGCCCGCGCTGACCAACGGCTACATCACCTTCGGTTGCTTCAACAACCACAAGAAGCTGAACGACGGCGTTGTTGCACTGTGGTCGCGACTGCTGCGCGCGATACCCGACGCGCGCCTGATGCTGAAGAATCACCAACTGAGCGAGGCCGTCATCCGCAGCGAGACGATCGCGCGCTTTGCGGCTCACGGCGTCCCGGCCGATCGGCTGGTGCTCGAAGGGCCGTCATCGCGCGAGGCTTATTTCGATGCCTATCGTCACGTCGATATCGCGCTCGATCCGTTTCCTTATCCGGGCGGCACGACGAGTGTCGAAGGACTCTGGATGGGCGTGCCGGTGCTGGCCCGGCGCGGCGATCGCTTTCTCGCGCACCTCGGTGAAATGGTGGTGCGCACGGTGGGACTCGACGAATGGATTGCCGCCGACGATGAAGACTACCTGGCGCGCGCGATCGCCTTCGCCCGCGACTTGCCGGCGCTCGATCGATTGCGCGCAAGCTTGCGCGAGCGTGTCGAACGTTCGCCGCTCGCGGACGCCGAGCGTTTCGCAGGCCATCTCGCGACGGCCTTCGAGCAGATGTGGCAGGCACGCGTGAGTCGCCCCCTGGAGCTGACGCAATGACGACCGCAACGGTGGCGCAGCCGGCGCTGGCTGTGGCGCAGTTCATCGACGAAGGGCTGGCCCTGCATCGTGCGGGCCATCTCGATGCCGCGCGCGCCGCCTATCAGCGCGCGCTGGCGCTCGTGCCGCGTCACGCGGACGCGCTGCATCTGTCGGGCGTCGTCGCCATGCAGCAGCAGCGGTTTGCCGATGCCTTCGATCTGATCGGACGCGCCATCGAGATCAGTCCGCAAGCCTCGTTCTTCGACAATCTCGGTTGTGCGCTGTTCGGATGGGGCAAGCTCGCCGCGGCGGCCGAATGCCATCGACAGGCCATCGCGCTCGATGCATCGAGCTTTCGGGCGCACAACAATCTGGGCAACGTATTGCATCGGATGCGGCTGCCGGCTGCCGCCGCGGCGAGTTTTCGCGCCGCCGTCGCGCTGAACCCCTCGTTTGCCGAGGCGCATTGCAATCTCGGCAACTTGCTGCGCGAACTCGGCGAGGCGACGCTCGCGGCCGAACATTGCCGACAGGCGATTGCGCTCAATCCGTCGTTCGGCGAGGCCCACAACAATCTCGGCAATGCGCTGAAGACGCAGGGCAAGCTCGATGAGGCCGCACAATCCTATCGCGCTGCGGCACGGCTGATGCCGCACGAAGCGCAGGTACCGCTCAATCTTGGCATCGTGTGCCGGGAGGCGGGCCGGCACGAAGAAGCCGTCGCTTGTTTTCGGCATGCGTTGACGTTGCGGCCCACATGGCACGAAGCCTGGAGCAATCTGCTTTTCACGCTGAGCTTCGCGCAAGGCGTGAGCGTGGCGGCCTATCTCGACGAGGCGCGCCGCTATGGCGAACTCATGCGCGCGCAAGTGTCGCCCTATACCGATTGGCGTGCCGATGCGACGGACGGCGCGCCGTTGCGCATTGGCTTCGTTTCGGCTGATTTGCGCGTCCATCCGGTCGGATTCTTCATCGAGAACGTCGTGGCGCATCTGGACCCGCAGCGTGTGCAGCTCTATGCGTATGTCACGCGGCCCCATGAAGATACGCTGAGCGCGCGGATCAAGCCGCGTTTCGCGGCATGGCGCAGCATCGTGGATCTCGATGACGAATCGGCTGCCCGAACGATTCGCGATGACGGCATTCATGTGCTCGTCGATTTGTCGGGCCATACCGACTGCAACCGGCTGCCGGTTTTCGCGTGGAAACCGGCGCCGGTGCAAATGAGCTGGATCGCCTACTTCGCGTCGACCGGACTGGACGCCATCGATTATGTTCTCGGCGATCGATGGGTGCTGCCGCCCGACGAGGCCGATCACTTCGTCGAACGCGCATGGCGGTTGCCGCACGGATATCTATGCTTTACGCCGCCCGATGCGACGGCCGAAGCCGACGCGGCCTTGCACGCGGAGCGACAAGCGAGCGCGCCGGCTACCGAGCGCGCGCCGACCTTCGGTTATTTCGGCGACCTCGTCAAATTGAACGATCAAGTGCTCTCGGTGTGGGCGCGGATTCTTCGCTCGGTACCCGAGGCCAGGCTTTTCGTGAAGGCGCAGCAGCTTGGCGACGAAGTGCAGCGCGAACGCTTGTCGGCGCGCTTGTCCGCGCTCGGCATCGAGCGCTCGCGACTGGTCATGGAAGGCGCTTCGCCGCGCGCGCACTATCTCGCGGCCTATGGCCGCGTCGACATCACGCTGAGTCCGTTCCCCTATCCGGGCGGCACGACGACCGCCGAAAGCCTCTGGATGGGCGTCCCGGTGCTGTGCCGCCGCGCCGATCGCTTCCTCGGCCATCTCTGCGAAAGCGTCCTGCAGAGCGTCGAGCTGGGCGATTGGATTGCGTCGGACGACGCGCAATACGTCGAGAAGGCCGTAGCGTTCATGCGCGAGCGCGCATCGTTGAGCGCGCTTGCCGCGGGATTGCGCGAGCGGATGCTGGGCTCGTCGCTTTGCGATGCAAAACGCTTTGCTCGTTCGCTGGAAAGCGCGTTCGCCGCGATGTGGCAAGCGCACCTGCAAGCGCGGTGACGCAACTGTCTTAGTGGACTGCGGACGAGCGGGGAGGGCGGGCGGCCGGACGAGCCTGCTTATGCTTGCATGCCCGCGGCTTTGCGCGCGTTTTGCAAGAGCGTCGCACGGATCTGATGGAACACGTCGAGGTAATGCGTGCGGCGCGTTTCGATGGCCGCGGTCTTGAGGGCATCGAGCACGAGCAGATCGGCTGGATAGCCTCGCACGATCGAGGGAGACATCGGCAGGCGCAGCGGGTCGAAGTGGTGGACCCGCCAGCGCGGATCGGCGGCGAGCACGAGTGCGACGATGCGCTCGATGATGAACACTTTCGACGGCGCGGCGCCCGGGCCGTAGGCGATCGGCGCATTCAATAGTTGCGCAAGCTCGCTCGTGCCTGCTTCGGCGATGGCGAACAGAGGCTCGGTGACACCGAGCCACATGCGCCAGAACGCCGGCTTCGCGACGAAATAATTGCAGAAGATGCTGTGGCGCGAGTCCATCGGCAACGTGTGCGGATCGATTCCGGGCGCGACGACCTTCATGGCAGCCTCGAAGATCGGCCAGATACCGGGGTGGTTCGTCGCGGCCTGCTCGAAGACGTTCAGATGAGCGGCACCCTGGTCGAAGAACGGTGAAAAGCCAATGACGTCGACGTCGGCGGGCGCGGCTGCGATGAATGCGCTGACAGTGGCGGAGTCGAGCGTCGTCTTCTGCCGGAACTTCGGCGAGAAAAAGCCGTAAAGCGTGCCTTCGTCGAGCGAATGCCCGAGCAGGTAGGTCCGCATGGGCCAATACTCGCGCCAGTCGGGGCGGTGCCCGCAGTTGTCGAGGGCAATGAAGCCCGGGTCGAGCTGCAGCCGCGTTTGCTCGGAATAGTAGATCTGTCGGATTTCGACAGACCGGGCGCCGCGTGCAGTAGACGGCGATTCGATCATGGCCTCGGTTCCGGTTCAGGGTTTGCCGCTAGCGAGCCGCGCAGCCTTCACGCTTGCGGGACCCAGACGATATTTTAAGCGGCACGTGGTTTCGCTCGATTGGCGGAAATGAGCGGAGATTCAGCTTCAATTCGTCCTGATGAAACGCGCACGAGACGGTGAAGCCAAAACCAAAACCGGATGCCGGCCCCGCTGGCGGGCTGCAGTTGAATTTGGGGGGGATCGACGATGGACCACTATCATCACTACGCCCTTCGGCGATATTCGCTGTGCAGTGAATATCGCCATATTGGCGAATATTCGGCATAACGACTCCTTGCTCAAATCGGATGAGGGCCGACCGTCCGTCGCGGAGCGAGGAAGCGGTGGCTCGGATAGGGCTTGCGATCGCAGAGCGAAACCCTGTAACGCTTCTTCAGCGAATTGCCGTATACCGGACTGAGGCGATGGAGAAATAAAAAAGCCGCGTTGCCGCGGCTTCGAGAGTGACGCACCGCGCCAGTTTCACGCGGTTGTTCTTCTTCGTTCGATATTGCCGCGCTGCAGGCGGCCAACGCGCATCAGCGCAACTGTTCGGTGGCGAGGTATTGACCCGCGGCCGCGACGCGCCGTTGCGCATCGTTGTACCGCGACGAGATCGCATTGCGGGCGGCGGCCGCCTTGTCCATGATGGCCGCGTTCATCGCCAGGATCTCGCGGATCATGGCGAGCCCCGTGTCCGACTGCTCGCGCCCCAGCGACATCAGAAGCGGCGAGCGTTCGTCGGCAAGGTCCGCGGCGCCGCAATAGTCACCGGCATCGAGCGCGGCGACGAGCGTGCGCGTCAACTCATAGGCGCGCGTCAAGGTTTCATTCGACATGCTTGCTCACTCCTGCTCGGATGGGACTGCATCAGGACGACTTGTTCAGCGTGCCGGCACTGCCGTTGCCGCCGAACAGCTGGTTAAGGTACGACGTGTTGTTCGCCATCTGCGTCATCAGCGTGTTGAGCGCGGTGAACTGCGCGTTGTACTGCGCGGCCAGCGTGTTTTGATAGTCGGTCAGCGCCGTTTGCTGATCGGTCAGGCTGGTCAGATCGGAAGTGATCGTCGCGGTGCGTTGATCGATCTGGCCGGTAGTCGACTCGGTGTACGCGTTGACGAACGAATTGAGCTGCTGGCCGATGCCGTTGGTTCCGTTAAAGAGCGCCTGGACGGAAGCGGGGCTCGAGGCGAGCGCCGACGACAGCGTGGCGCTGTTGACGACGATCGTCCCGTTGTCCTGTAGATCGAGGCCAATCTGCGCAAGGCTGTAGGTCGTACCGTTGGACGTGACACCGTTGCTGACGATCGAGGCCAGGCCGTTGACGACCGAATTGAGCATGGCGTCACCCAGCAGCGGCCCCGCCGTCGACGTGCTCGTGTTGAACGAAGACAGCGACTGTTCGTTCGTGATCCACGAGTTATACGCCGCCGCGAAGTTCGTGATGGTCTGCTGGATCGTGTTGTTGTTCGTCGCCACGCTGAGCGTCTGCGTGGTACCGACCGCGGTGGACGCGAGCTGCAGCGTGACGCCCGTGAGCGCACCCGTCACGGTATTGGTCGCGCTCGTGACGGTGCTGCCGCTGATGGTCAGCTTCGCGTCCTGCGCGGCCGTGACCTGCGTGAAGCTTGCCGTTTGGAGGCCGGCGTCCACGCCGGCGCCGCCGCTGATCGTTACCGTATTGGCCGCGCCCGTAGTCGTCGACGTCAGTACGAGGTGCTGGCCGTCGGCTGCGGTGACGACCGAAGCGGTCACGCCCGGATTGGTGGAGGCGCTGTTGATCGCCGAAGCGAGACCGGACAGCGTATTGTTCGTCGAATCGAGCGTGATCGACATCGACTTCGCGCCCACGCCGACCGTCACCGTACCGGTGCCGAGCGTCGCATTGCTCGCATAGGCCGCCGACGAAATCTGATTGGCCTGTGCAAGCTGCTGCACGTTGATCGAATAGCTGCCCGCGACGGCGCCCGTCGCCGTGCTCGCTGTAATACCCGTGCCGCTCATCGTCGCGGTGAGGGCAGTGAATGCGGTGCCGTCGGACAGGCCGGCGAGCGCCGATTGCAGTGCGGAGAGCGAGGACTTCATCGTGCCCAGCGCCGACAGCGTCGTGTTGTCGGTGCTTTGCGCAGTGCTGATCGCAGCGGCTTGGCCCGCTGTCTTGGCGGTGACGAGCGCGGAGACGAGCGAGTTGACGTCGAGTGTCGATTTCGTCGCGCCGCTCAGAATGGACTGTGCGGCCTGCTGTAGCAGACTGTTGGTCGAAGAGGTCGTCGAAGATGCTGTCGTCATTCCAGGCTCCGTGCGGCGCTGCCGTGACAGTCCGCGTCGCTGTGCCGCTCGTTGCGGTCGTTATTCCGGTCGATCAGCAATGCGCAACGGGAGGCATGCCTCCCGCGTACGCTTCGCTTGTACTGCGATGTTGCCGGCCGGTCTGCGGTGCGCAATATATCTTTCGCGTACCGCAGACCGGCTGCATGACAGACGACGTGCCGTCCGTCATGCGAGATGCGAGTCTTACTGGAGGAGCTTGAGCACTTGCTGCGGCAGCGAGTTCGCTTGTGCGAGCACCGAGATACCGGCTTGCTGCAGCACTTGCGCCTTCGACAGGTTGGCCGTTTCTTGCGCGAAGTCGGCGTCTTCGATTTGCGAACGGGCGGCCGACATGTTCGTCGACGTCGTTTGCGAGTTCGAGACTGCAGCCTGGAACGTGTTCTGCGTTGCACCGAGCGTTGCTTGGAAGTTGTTCACTTGCGCCAGAGCAGCGTCGATTGCCGTGATCGCGTTTTGCGCGCCCGAGGTCGACGAGATGTCGACAGCCGACACGCCGAGACCCGTGGTGTTCCAGGTCGTCGTGCCGAAGTTCGCCGTGATCGTCTGGTTGGCGCTGGCGCCGACTTGGAAGTTCACGCTGCCCAGGCCGCCGAGCACGCTTTGGCCGTTGAACGTCGTTTGCGTTTCGACGCGGTTGATTTCAGTCAAACGCGTGGAGACTTCGGTTTGCAGGTTCGCTTGGGCGGCCGTGCCGAGCGAGCCGTCGCCCGATTCGACTGCGAGCTGGCGGATACGCTGCAGGTTGGCAACGGTCGACGAGATGGCGCCCGAAGCGGTTTGCACCATCGAGATACCGTTGTTCGCGTTCATCACGCCTTGGTTCAGCGCGTTGATCGTTGCGGTTTGCGTCGTGGCGATGGCAAGACCCGCGGCGTCATCGGCAGCGGTGTTGATCCGCTTGCCCGAGGACAGGCGGTTGATAGCCGTCGACAGCGCGCTTTGCGAACCCGACAGGTTCGATTGCGTCGAGAGCGACAGGATGTTGGTGTTGATGTTGAGCATTTCTTTCCTCGTGTGGAAAACGTCCAGGAACTAGGCCGTACGGGGTTCGGCGTCGCGCTTTCGCGAATGGCGCTGCCCGCCTGTCCTGGTTGTCGGCGAGGCGCGAGCGAAACTTTAGGGAGCGATTGGGAAATTCACCGACGAATGCGGCGCGGTTTGTCTCGGAGCCCCGTGCGGCGGGGCTCGACGGCTCGTGCAACGTTTGCGCAGGCAGCCGGCGAAGGCGTGGTTTTGCGACTCCGTGCCGAGGTTTTCGGGCGTGCTCAGCGCCGGTTGCGTGCGCCCGACGGAGTGAAACAGCGAGCGCGGCCGTCGCAAAAACTAGGCAGCTGGACGTTTACCTGTTATCATCGCCGGTCCAAATAACATCGCCGCTGGCCTCCAATGAGGGGCGAGCCGCGCGTGAGCCCCTGCCGCCACGCATTTGACCGTAACCTTGGAAGTGACATGACCACCATTGTTCTGAAGGAAAACGAGCCGTTCGAAGTAGCGATCCGACGCTTTCGTCGCGCGATCGAAAAGAATGGCCTGATTGCCGAGCTGCGCGAGCGTCAGTGCTACGAAAAGCCGACGGCGGTTCGCAAGCGCAAGAAGGCTGCCGCAGTGAAGCGCTTGCACAAGCGCCTGCGCAGCCAGATGTTGCCGAAGAAGCTCCACTGAGTACCGGATTAGATCGGGCCTCGCTGCCGCCAGGGCGTGCGGCGAGTTGGAGTGGGCAGGAGCTTGACGCGTAGGGCACGGCCGGACAGGTCGCGCCGAACGGCGGCGGTGCTTTCGAAGCACGCCGCCGTTTGCGTTTGGTGTTCAGGAGCCGCCTTCGCGGCGTTGCCGTGGGCGCCGCGCCGCCTTCCTCAAGCGGCGTATTTTTCGAGCCGCGCGGTCGATAACCGGAATTGGCGGGCAATCGATCCGAGCCGTTCGCGCCATTCCCATGTGCCGAACGCATCGTGAACGTTTTGTAGGCAGCTCAGCAGATCGACGGTGCCGGGATCGAAGACGTTGACGCGTGAGCGCAGCAGCGCGCGCTTGAGTGCGGCAACGCCGGCATCCATATAGGCCGGCACCCGGTTCGGCGGAAAGCCGATATACCGCACCGGCACCCCCTCCATCGCCGTCAGGTAATCGCGCGGCGCGATCAGACTGCCGACTGGGCAGCCGCCGCGATAGCCGCGGTAAGCGCCGCCGCCACGCGGTAACAATGCGGCATGGCCTTGATCGAAAAGATGATCGACAGCGCGATCGAAAAGGTCCTGGTGCGTCAGGAAATGCAGGTTTTTCATCGTTCGAGGGCCCGCTTCGTTCAGGCGGTGCGTGGGTCTGTTCAATACGGATAACGGCCGCATCGACGCGAACTGGAGCCAATTCGGGGTAGTCCCTGCTGGCGTGCGAACCGCGTCATGCCCGCCGTGCCTTCGCTCGCTTGGGCTTGGCGAGCGCCGCACATCGCTCGCGCCACGCGCAATTCGATTGATGATCGTTGACCATGCCAACCGCCTGCATGAACGCGTAGCAGATGGTCGAGCCGACGAATTTGCATCCGTAGCCCTTCAAGGCGCGGCTCAGCGCATCGGACGCGGGAGTCGAGGCCGGCGCATGTTCTTTGTAGGTGGCCCAGTCGTTCTGTACGGGCTCCCCGTTCACGAACGACCAGACGAAGTTCGCGAGCGAGCCGTGCTCTTCGCGGATCTTCAGCACGGCTTGCGCATTGACCACGGCGGCTTCGATCTTGGCGCGATTGCGCACAATGCTTGTGTCCGTCAGCAACGCTTCGATCTTTTGCGGCGTGAAGCGCGCGACGGCTTCGGCATCGAAATCGGCAAACGCGCGACGATATCCGTCACGCTTGTTGAGAATCGTCGACCACGAGAGTCCGGCTTGCGCGCCCTCCAGCACGAGCATTTCGAAGAGATGGCGATCGTCGCGCGACGGCACGCCCCATTCGGTGTCGTGATAGTGCTCGTCTGCCGGCGTTTTGACCCAGTTGCAGCGCTGATCCATTGATTTCTTGCCCTCGAAGATGACGCGCGACGCACACGCTTTCGTTCGCGTACGAAGCATAGCGGAACGACGACAATCGTGAACGGCTCTCCGAGCGTTGAACACTCGGCCATCCGGCCAATTGGCGTGGCGCCCGGTTGCGGATACTCTCTCGAACGAATCGTTACGCGCGACTGAGCAAAAGGCAAATATGACGGATCGATCGAAAACAGTGCGGTATTGCGTCGGCATCGATGGCGGCGGTACCGGCACGCGTGTCGTGGTGGCCGATGCGCAGGGCGTCGAGCTCGCGCAGGGCGCGGGCGCGGCGTCGGGTCTCGGGCTGGGTATCGAGCCGGCCTGGCAGGCCATCGAGGCTGCCGTGGCGCAAGCCTTCGCTAGTGTCGCGCTTACGCTCGACTGGCGCGAGTGCGCGCTCGGGTGCGGGCTCGCCGGGGCCAATAACCCCGAATGGCTCGCCGCGTTCGTGGCGAAGGCGCCCGGGTTGGCGGCGCTGGCGGTGCAAAGCGATGCGTACACGACACTGCTGGGCGCGCACGGCGGCTCGCCGGGCGTCATCGTGGCGCTGGGCACGGGCAGTATCGCGGCTGCTCTCGACGAGAACGGCCATTGCCGGACTGCGGGAGGCTACGGTTTTCCGTCGGGCGATGAAGCGAGCGGTGCCTGGCTCGGCCTGCGCGCGATCGCCCATGCCCAGCAGGCGCTCGACGGCCGCGTCGTGCCCGATGCGTTTTCGGAGGAATTGCTCGCTCGGACGGGAGCAACCGACCGGGCGAGCCTCGTCATCTGGTGTTGCGGGGCCACTCAACCCGCTTATGCGGCGCTCGCGCCCACGGTCCTCGCGCATCGATCGCATCCCATTGCCGCGAGATTGCTGCGGCAGGCCGGCGCGGACATCGCGCAGCTCATCGACGCACTCGATGCCGTCGGGCGTTTGCCCGTCGCGCTCTGCGGCGGCCTCGGCGCTTCGCTGGCCGACTATGTACCGGCAGCGCACCGCGCGAGACTCGCGCCGCCGGCCGCCGATTCCGCGCATGGCGCCGTACAGCTTGCGCAGCGCGCCGCACGGCAGGCCGAGCAGCGCTAGAATGACGGCCGTTGGCTCTGTCTGCCGCTCTCATCCCATCATGTACCAAGTCATCGCCACCGATCTCGACGGCACATTGCTCAATAGCGAGCATCAGCTCGATCCGTTTACGATCGCCACGGTGCGTCGGTTGTCCGAAAGCGGCGTGCATTTCGTGATTGCCACGGGCCGGCATTATTGCGACGTTGCGGGCATTCGCGAAGTGCTCGGCATCAAACCTTTTCTAGTGACGTCGAACGGTGCACGCGTGCATGCACCGGACGATACTGTCATTCATGCCCGGAATCTCCCCGGCGATATCGTGCGCAGGCTCGTGCTGCCCGATATCGTGGGTAAGCACGGCCGCGTCATCGTCAATCTGTTCGCCGACGAGGCATGGCTCATCGACCGCGATGCCCCGCATTTGCTCGCTTTACATCAGGATTCCGGCTTCCGATATGAAATCATCGATGTCCGCGAACATGACGGCAGCGAAATCGCCAAAGTGCTCTACATTGGCGAGCCCAGCGATCTCGCGGAAGTGGCGGCCAACCTCGAGCGTGAATTCGGTGCATCGCTATATGTGACGTATTCCCTGCCGGATTGCCTCGAAGTCATGGCGCCTTCCGTTTCGAAAGGCCGCGGGCTGCTGCATGCGCTCGAGCGTCTCGGCGCACAGGCGTCAGCGTGCGTCGCATTCGGCGACAACATGAATGACATCGATTTGCTGGAGACGGCCGGTTACCCGTTCATGATGAATAATGCAAACCCCGCTCTCATGGCCCGCCTTCCTCACGTCCCGCGTATCGGCAACAACTTCGAAGCGGGCGTCGCACGCCATTTGTGCAAACTTTTTCCGATTGGTGGGGAATTGACTGTTTGACGTGCGCTATGCGCGACTATTTGACCGCCAATGTGGCTTTACCGACGGTGTAACCGGATTTAAGAATTATCATACGATTACCTGGTATACCCAGGTGAATGGAGCATTGCCAGCTCAGTGACTTCCGTCTAACCTCGGAACAAATGAATTTTTAAGGGAGACCACGATGTCCCAATACGCGGAACTGAAGGCGCAGATTGCGAAGCTGCAGGCACAGGCGGACGAGGCGAGGCGTGCTGAACTCGCCACTGTAATCGCGGACATTCGGCAAAAGATTGCGGAGTTCGGGTTATCGGCGACCGACCTCGGCTTCCCGCAAGGTGCGCGCCGCGGCCGTCCGCCGAAGAAGACTCCCTTGCCGCCGAAGTACCGCGACCCGAAGTCCGGCGCCACCTGGAGCGGGCGTGGCAAACCGCCGAAATGGATCGCCGGCAAAAATCGCGACCGCTTCGTTCTCGATCAATAAACGATTCGAAACGCTGCCGTTATGGCGGACGCGATACAACGCCACTCGGCGTTTATGCGGTGTGCGTCCGATTCCGGCGACATGCGTTGAATGCGCTGCTGCAGACGATAAAAATACCCGGTGCGTCGAAGTCCCACCGGGTTGCCGCAATGGTCGTTCAGAACTTCCATTACAGGTTCTTACAAGAGCGCATCGATGGCAGGCCCCGGGGCATTCGAATTCGCTGTGAAGCTGCGCGCATTCGCCCGACGCCTGCCTTACCATCGTCCGCCGTTTATCCTGCCACCACGCTGCGCAGTATTGGACGACGCGCGCGCTGCTCGATCAATGCGGTATAGCGCTCGACATATTCGCGCGCCATGGCCTGAGCGGTGAACCGTCTTTCGAATTGAGCACGGATTTCCTCGCGCGACAGTTCGTCGAGCCGCTGCAGCGCCGCGACTGCGCCTTGAACGTCTTCGACGATATAACCCGTGACTGCATGGTCGATGACTTCGGGCACCGAGCCGCGATTGAATGCGATCACGGGCGTGCCGCACGCCATCGCTTCGATCATCACGAGGCCGAACGGCTCGCACCAATCGATCGGGAACAGCAGCGCCTTCGCGCGCGACAGGAACTCGGGCTTGCGCGTTTCATCGATCTCGCCGATGAATTCCACATTCGCGTGGCTTAGCAGCGGTTCGATCTCGCTCTTGAAATAGTCCTGGTCGGCCTTGTCGACTTTTGCAGCGATCTTCAGCGGCAGGCCGCTCATGGCCGCGATCCGGATAGCTGTATCGACGCGCTTTTCAGGGCAGATCCGCCCGAGGAACGCCAGATACTCCGGTTCGCAATGGGGCTGAGGCGTCAACAGCTTTTCGGGCAGGCCGTGATAGACGTTGCCGAGCCACCGCGCCTGCGGCAGCGGAATGCGCTGCGACTCCGAGATCGAAATGACGGGTGAATCGGTGAACGTATTGAAGACCGGTTGCAGCTCGGGCAGATCGAGTCGCCCGTGCAACGTCGTGACCGACGGCGTTTCGGCGTCCGCGAAGAGCGAGAACGGCAGATAGTCGAGGTGAAAGTGCAGCACGTCGAAATCGGTCGCCACGCGGCGCACCTGCTCGAGCAGCAACACATGCGGCGCGAACGGATCGCGGATCGACGGGTCGAGCCGCAGCGCCCGTGGCCAAGCCGCTTCGAGCGTGGCGGACGTGACCGAGTCCCCGCTTGCGAACAACGTCACATCATGGCCGAGTTCGACGAGGGCTTCCGTCAGATACGACACGACGCGCTCGGTACCACCATAGAACTTCGGCGGGACGGCCTCGTAAAGCGGGGCGATTTGGGCGATACGCATGCGTCAACCTCCTTCGTCAAAAAGTCGGCGCGACAGTGTTGCCGCGCCGCATGAGTGCCTTGGTAGCCATTATCGGGAGACGCCGCGCCCCTTATTAGCGTATTTTCAAACCTTTAAGCCTTGTTACAGCCCGAAACAGCAAGAGGCTCCGTCAAAATGCGGATTCGGTAAATATTCGGTAAAGTCAGCGCATTCCGTTTCTGCTACCGGCATTTGTTGCGGCTCGATAGCTATTCTTCCTATAATCCCTGCGCCATCGGCCTAAAGACATCCGCCCATTTCCGCCGCGGTTTTCGACCACGCATCCCTCCCCCGACCTTCGCACCAAGCCGCAAGAACGCAGTCGATGCGCTCTGTAGGAAGAATTCCGACACGCTTAATAGACATTTCCGACGGCACTAGCCGGGCTTCTTCCGATTTCCACTGCTTTTACATTTCGACACAATTCGGCCAAAGACCAGAACGACCTGTTTACGCCGGGCGGATTGTGCATCGCCGGGCAAACGTTTCCGCACGAAAGACCATTTGAACGACTCGGGGGAAATGATGAGCGCCACCAGCGAAATGCTCAGCGAGATCAAGGAGATCAACCTGTCGTATCTGTTGCTTGCCCAACGTCTGCTTCGCGAGGACCGGGCGATGGGGATGTTCCGCATGGGCATCACGGGCCAGCTTGCCGATGTGCTCGCGAACCTTTCATTTGCTCAGACCATCAAGCTCGCGGCGTCGAACCAACTGCTCTGCCGCTTTCGCTTCGACGACCACGCACTGCTCTCGTCGCTGGCGGACAAGGGCCGCGCGGGGGAGCTCGGCCATACCCATGCGGCGATCCTGATGGCGGGCCAGCCGGCCGAGACGATCGGCTAGCCGTTATGGCGATCAAGAGCGTCGTGCTCGAAGTGAAGGAAATCACGCTGGCCATCGAGCTGATCGAACTGGGCGCGCCCTCGCCCCCGAAGCGCCCCTGAAACGCCGCTGAAACGCCTGTTCGCGCCCTGCCACCGGCGCAAACGGGGCGGCAACCCTCCCTCTCCGGGTTTGCACGGCACGTAACCGTTTGCTCTCGTCCTCAAAGTTTCGGTTTGCCTGCCGTAAACCTGACTAACGGCGGTCTGTCCGCTGACCACTATGAGGACCCGGCAGTGCTGATTTTCGTTGGAACACTCGTGACCGTGCTGTCCGTTTTCGGCGGCTACGCGTTGGCGGGCGGCCATCTGGGCGCGCTCGTGCAGCCTGTCGAGATCCTGATGATCGCCGGCGCGGGCTTGGGCGCGTTCATCCTGGGCAACGGATTGAAGACGATCAAGGCGACTTTCCGGCTTTTGCCGACGCTCTTCAAAGGCTCGAAGTATACGAAAGAGGTCTACATGGAGCTGATGGCCCTGCTTTACGTTTTGCTTGCAAAGGCGCGTAAGGAAGGGACGCTGACGCTCGAGGCCGACATCGACGATCCCGAAAAAAGCCCGATCTTTACCCAATACCCGAGGATTCTCGCCGACAAGCACATCGTCGAGTTCCTGACGGACTATCTGCGGCTCATGGTCGGCGGCAACATGAACGCGTTCGAGATCGAAAGTCTCATGGACGAGGAGATCGAGACGCACCACGCCGAAGGCGAGGGTCCCGCGCACGCGCTCATGCGTGTGGGCGATGCGATGCCGGCTTTCGGCATCGTCGCGGCCGTGATGGGCGTCGTTCATACGATGGCCTCGGCCGACCAGCCGCCCGCGGTGCTCGGCGCGATGATCGCGAAGGCCCTCGTGGGTACGTTCCTCGGCATTTTGCTTTCGTACGGATTGATCGGTCCGCTTTCCAGCCTCGCCGAACAGCGCGTGGCCGAGTCCACCAAGATGTTCCAGTGCATCAAGGTCACGATTCTCGCGAGCCTGAACGGCTACGCGCCGGCGATTGCCGTCGAATTCGGCCGCAAGGTGTTGTTCTCGACCGAGCGTCCGTCGTTCACGGAGCTCGAGGAACACGTGCGCCGCGTGAAGGCGAAGTGAACGGGCCGGATGAAGCGAGGATGAATGCGCAATGAGCAAGCCTAAGGACAAGGCAATCGTCGTCAAGCGCGTGGCGCCCGCAAAGAAGGGGCACCACGGCGGCGCGTGGAAGCTCGCCTATGCGGACTTCATGACCGCGATGATGGCTTTCTTCCTGCTGATGTGGCTCCTGAGCGCTGTGACGCCCGTCCAGTTGAAGGGCATTGCCGAGTATTTCAGCCAGCCGCTGAAGGCGGCGCTGTTCGGCGGCGATCGCAGTGCCGACGCTTCGAGCATCCTCAAGGGCGGCGGACGCGACATTTCGACGGATATGGCCGGCGTCACGCGGCAGACCGACGGCGCGAGCCAGAAGGGGGCGCATACGTCCAGGGCCGCGGAGGACGCGCTCGATGCGCTGTCCGGCGCGCTCGAGCGACGCGAGCAGGCCCGCTTGCACGACCTGCAGGTCAAGCTGATGGCGGCCATCGAGGCGAATCCGGTGCTGCGTCAGTTCCGCCAGCAGATCCGTATCGATTCGACGCTGCAGGGCTTGCGCATCGAGATCGTCGATACCCAAAAGCGGCCGATGTTCGCGACGGCGAGCGATGACGTCGAGCCGTACATGCGCGACATCCTGCGCGCGATCGGCAAAACGCTGAACGACGTGCCGAATCGGATCGTCGTGCAGGGACATACCGACGCCGTGCCGTACGCCGGCAACGGCACGGGCTATAGCAATTGGGAGTTGTCGGCGGACCGCGCGAACGCATCGCGCCGCGAGCTGATCGCGGGCGGCATGGACGAGGGCAAGGTGTTGCGCGTGCTCGGCCTTGCTTCGACGCAAAACCTCGACAAGGCGGATCCATTGAATCCGGAGAATCGCCGCATCAGCATCATCGTGCTCAACCGGAAATCGGAGGAGGCGATGACGCGCGACGATTCGACGTCGACGACGTTGTCGAACGACGCCGCGGGCGCGAACCCGCTCGCGGACAAAATTGCGCCGGGGCCGGCCATTGCGCCGGCGGCCGGCTCGGGCAGCAAGCAATGAAAGCGGCAGGCGCACGATTCGCCGATGCGGTTCGGCGCGGTGACGAAGGGCAATGAGGCATTCATGATCAAGGACATTCTGGCGATCGACGATTCGGCCGCGATGCGCGAGATTCTCGCCGCGACGCTGCGAGCGGCGGGCTATCGAGTCACGGTCGCATCCGATGGCGACGAAGGCCTCGCGAGCGCGCTCGCGCAGCCGTTCGATCTCGTCTTGACGGACCAGTACATGCCCAAGCGCAGCGGTCTCGATGTCATCGCGGCGCTGCGTCAGGAACGAAGCTACGAGGCGACGCCGATCTTCGTGTTGACGACGGAGGATGGCGATGCGTTCAAGGATGCGGCGCGCGCGGCGGGGGCGACGGGCTGGATTGCCAAGCCGCTCGATCTCGACACGTTGACCGAGCTGATCGCGGCGCTGCACGCGTGACGCGAGCGGCGGATAGGGCACGAACGGATACAGGCGTAGCTCGCGGATAAGCAGGCACAGATTCTTTGCGGTGACTCAGCATGACACTCGACATCACACAGTTTTATCAGACGTTCTTCGACGAGGCCGATGAGCTGCTCGCACAGATGGAGCAGTTGCTGTTGAACCTCGACGTCGGCACGCCGGATCCCGAGGACCTGGCGGCCATCTTCCGCGCGGCCCATTCGATCAAAGGCGGCGCGGCGACGTTCGGGTTCACGGCGCTCACCGAAACGACGCACATTCTCGAATCGCTGCTCGATCGCGCGCGCAACAACGAATTGACGTTGCGCAAGGACATGATCGATACGTTCCTCGAGACGAAGGACGTGCTCGCCGATCAGCTTGCGGCCTACCGCGCCAGCGAGGAGCCCGACGCGGCGGCAGCGGCAACGATCTGCGCGAAGCTCGAGCGCTTGAAAGGCGGCGATGAGGCGGCACCGGCGGCAGCCCCGGTCGTCGAGGCGAGCGCCGACGTGAACGCGAATGCGGGCGGTGCGCCCGAGCATGTCGTCTCGCAAGCCGTCGAAGCGACGCATGGCGGCGCGGCCGGTACGCCGGACGCCGCAACGGATGCAGGACCTCACCTGAAAATTACGCTACGGGGGGTGGGGGAGAAGGACCAGGGGCTGCTGACCGAAGAGTTGGGTAACCTGGGTAACATCGTCGGGCGGGTGAAGACGGACAACGATCTCGTTGTCTATCTTCAAACGGATGTCCCGTCCGACGACATCACGGCCGTGTGCTGCTTCGTCATCGACGAAAGCCAGATCACGATCGCGCGTGGGACGGCGCCGGACGAGGGTACGCAAGCCAGTACTCCCGCGCCGGCGGACGTCGCAGTGCAGGTTCCGCGGGCGAGCGCGCCCGCGGTGTCTGCGCCCGCCGCACAGACGCAGCCCGCGAGCGAGCCGACAGCGGAACCGAAGAACGAATCGCCGGCTCCGGCCGCGAATGTGCCGGAACCGGCCGCCGCGGCATCGGCCGCCGCCGCATCGAATGCCGCGGAAGAAAAGAAAGCGCGTCCGGCCGCCGCGGCCGCGGCGGGCGAGGGCAGCTCCATCCGCGTCGGCGTGGAGAAGGTCGATCAGCTGATCAACCTCGTCGGCGAGCTGGTCATCACGCAGGCGATGCTGGCGGAGACGACGAGTACGTTCGATCCGGCGTTGCACGACCGGCTCTTCAACGGCATGGCGCAGCTCGAGCGCAACGCGCGCGATCTGCAAGAGGCCGTGATGTCGATCCGCATGATGCCGATGGACTACGTGTTCTCGCGCTTCCCGCGTCTCGTGCGCGACCTGGCGGCGAAGCTGGGCAAGGAAGTCGAGCTCGTCACGTTCGGGCAAGCCACCGAGCTCGACAAGAGCCTCATCGAACGCATCATCGATCCGCTGACGCACCTCGTGCGCAACAGCCTCGATCACGGCATCGAAACCGTCGAAGCGCGACGCGCGGCGGGCAAGGACGGCACGGGCCAACTGATTCTCTCGGCGGCGCACCACGGCGGCAACATCGTCATCGAGGTGAGCGACGACGGCGCGGGGCTGCGCCGCGACAAGATTCTCGCCAAAGCGATGAAGCAGGGCATGCAGGTCAGCGAATCGATGACCGACGAAGAGGTCTGGAACCTGATCTTCATGCCGGGCTTCTCGACGGCGGAGCAGGTGACCGACGTATCGGGCCGCGGCGTCGGCATGGACGTCGTCAAACGCAACATTCAGGCGATGGGCGGCCATGTCGAGATCACCTCGCACGCGGGCAAGGGCACGACCACGCGCATCGTCCTGCCGCTGACGCTGGCGATTCTCGACGGGATGTCCGTGAAGGTCGGCAGCGAAATCTTCATCCTGCCGCTGAACTTCGTCATGGAGTCGCTGCAACCGAGAGCCGAGGACATCTACACCGTCGCGAACGGCGAACGTGTCGTGCGCGTGCGCGGCGAATATTTGCCGCTCGTCGCGCTGCACGAAGTGTTCTCGGTGGAAGGTGCGCGCACCGAACCGACGCAGGGCATCGTCACGATCATGCAAACGGAAGGCCGCCGCTTTGCGATGTTGATCGACGAGCTCGTCGGGCAGCAGCAGGTGGTCGTGAAGAATCTCGAGACCAATTACCGCAAAGTGCGCGGGATCTCGGCGGCGACGATTCTCGGCGACGGCAGCGTCGCACTGATCGTCGACGTGGCAGCACTGAACCGTGAGTCCCGTGCCCTGCACGGTGCTCTGAACTTTTCGTAATACCCAACCGTTTGGGGGCTAACGTGGCAGAAGTCCAAACCACTCATTCGAACACCGCGCTCGTCGCAGGTGGGCGCCGCGATGCGCAGCAAGCCGATGCGGCCGGCCAGGAGTTCCTGGTCTTCACGCTCGGCGCGGAAGAGTACGGCATCGACATCCTCAAGGTGCAGGAAATCCGCGGCTACGACAGCGTGACGCGCATCGCGAATGCGCCCGAGTTCATCAAGGGCGTGGTCAATCTGCGCGGCATCATCGTGCCGATCGTCGACATGCGCATCAAGTTTCACCTCGGCCGCGTGGAGTACGACCACCAGACCGTCGTGATCATTCTGAACGTCGCGCATCGCGTCGTCGGCATGGTGGTGGACGGCGTGTCAGACGTGTTGACGCTCACCCCCGATCAGATCATGCCCGCGCCCGAGTTCGGCGCGACGCTGACGGCCGAGTATCTGACGGGCCTCGGCACCGTCGATGGCCGGATGCTGATCTTGATGGACATCGAGAAGTTGATGGTCAGCAAGGAAATGGCGCTGATCGAGTCTTTCTCGGGGCAGTAATTCGGACGAGCGGTGCGGGGCGGACGCAGGCGCGCGATGCCGGCGCGCCGTGCCGCACGCGGTCCAGAACGGAGATTTGAAAGATGCTGCAGAACTGGTCGATTCGCACCACGCTCACGGCCATGGGGGCCGTGTTCGTCGCGCTGACACTCGCGGTCGGTGCGCTGGGGCTCACGGCGCTATCGAGCGCCGGCCGGGTCGTGGATACGCTCGCGGGCGACGATTTGCCGGCGATTCACGCGCTCGACGACGCGGGCTCGTACCTGCTGCGCACGCGCATTTCGCTCGACCGCTATCGCGCGCTGACCGAGTCGAACAATCTCGACGAGGCGAAGAAGGTACTCGATCGTTCGCAAGTGCTGCTCAACAAGGCGAACGAAGCCTGGCAGACCTTCCAGAGCGAGCCGAAGCAAGGCGTCGATGCCGCACTCGTCACCGAGATCACCGCACGCTACGCGACGCTGTTGCATGACGGCGTCGAGCCCGAATTCGCGGCCGTTCGTGCGGGCGACATGGCCGGCTACCACGCGCTCGCCGATACGAAGATCAGCCCGATGTTCGTCGCGTTCGGCGATGCGGCCGATCACATGCTGAAGGCGTTGCGGGATCGCGCCGAAGAGCAGCGCGTGCAGTCGGCGTCGAATATTTCGATGATGAACGTGCTGATCGTCGGGGCGCTCGTGCTCTCCGTCGTGCTGATGGTGGCGATCCGCTTCGTGCTGCGTGGTTTGATCGTTCAGCCGCTCGACGATGCGATTTCGCACTTCGGCCGCATTGCCGACGGCGACCTCACGCGCACGATCGAGGCGAAAGGGAAAAACGAAATCGGCCGGCTCTTCGACGGCGTGCGGCAGATGCAGGGCAGCATGGTGACGATGGTCAAGGCGATTCACGGCGGCACGGAATCGATCGATGTCGGTGCGCGCGAAATTGCGATGGGCAACACCGATCTGTCGCAGCGCACCGAAGAGCAGGCGTCGTCGCTGCAGCAGACGGCGTCCAGCATGGAGCAGTTGACGGGCACCGTTCGCCAGAACACCGAGAACGCGCGCCAGGCCAGCCAGCTCGCGGTCAATGCGTCGGATATCGCGATGCGCGGCGGCGAAGTCGTGAGCGAGGTCGTGACGACGATGCAGGACATCGCGACGAGCTCGAACAAGGTTGTCGACATCATCGGCGTCATCGAAGGCATCGCATTCCAGACCAACATCCTCGCGCTGAACGCGGCCGTGGAAGCGGCCCGTGCCGGCGAGCAGGGACGCGGCTTCGCCGTGGTGGCGGGCGAAGTGCGCAGCCTTGCGCAGCGCAGCGCGGCGGCAGCCAAGGAAATCAAGGCGTTGATCGGCGATTCGGCCGACAAGGTGGCTAGCGGCTCCGCGCTCGTGGGACGTGCCGGCACGACGATGGACGAGATCGTGCAGGCCGTGCGGCGCGTGACCGACATCATGGGTGAAATCAGTGCCGCGTCGGAAGAGCAATCGACCGGTATCGAAGGCGTCAATCGCGCGCTGGCTCAAATGGACGACGTGACGCAGCAAAACGCGGCGCTCGTCGAAGAGGCTGCGGCCGCGGCCGCATCGCTCGAAGAGCAGACGCGGCAACTGAAGACGGTGGTTGGGCGTTGGCAGGTTCAGGGCTCTCATGTGTCGGCTGCCGCGGCGAAGCCGGCCGCCGTTGCGGCGAGCAAACGGGCCAGCGCGCCGGCGGCCCGCTCGATGGATCGATCGAGCGCCAAACCGGTCGCCAAGGCCCCCGCCGCGTCGGCTCCGAAGGCCGTTCGCGCCGCCGCGCCGGTGGCACATGAAGCTGCCGCGCCGAGCCGGATCGCCGCGACGGGCGAGAAGCGCGCCGCCGCACCGGCCGTTACCACGGCGCCGAAGGCAAGCGTTGCACCGAAGGCAAGCGTTGCACAAAAGGCAAGCGCGGCGCCGGCCATCAAGCCTGCGCCGCCCGCCAAGCCGGCGCCGGCCGTGACGGCTGCGTCGGGCAAGTCGGACGACGACTGGGAAACGTTCTAACACCGCCGCGCGGCAACGCGCGACGGGTAGTGCAGGTAACCGAGCAACATCATGACAGCGCGCGCACCCCAACGGCCCGAGCGGGCCGAGCCAGCCGGCACAGGTCCGGCCGAGCGTACCGCGTTCGCCGATCGCGATTTCGAATTCACGTCGGCGGATTTCGCACGCATTCGCGAGCTGATCCACCGGCGCGCGGGCATTTCGTTGTCCGATCACAAGCGCGACATGGCGTACAGCCGGCTCGCGCGGCGCTTGCGAGCCCGCAACCTCGAGACCTTTCGTCAATATCTCGAGTTGCTCGAATCGGAAAACGATCCGGCCGAGTGGGAGGCGTTCACGAATGCGTTGACGACGAATCTGACGGCATTTTTTCGTGAATCGCATCACTTCCCGATCCTGGCCGAGTTCGTGAAGCGCCGCCAGCAACCGGTGTCGATCTGGTGTTCTGCCGCCTCGACGGGCGAGGAGCCGTACTCGATCGCCATGACGCTCGTCGAGGCGCTCGGCGATGCGGCCGCGCGCCAGGCGACGATTCTCGCCACCGATCTCGATACGCAAGTCCTCGCAAAAGGCGAGGCCGGCATCTATTCGCTCGAGCAGGTCAAGGCGCTCTCGCAGGAGCGCCTGAAGCGTTTTTTTCTGAAGGGTACCGGGCCGCACGCGGGGCTCGTCAAGGTGCGCCCGGAGCTGCGCGCGATGATCCGCTTTCAGCAGCTCAATCTCACGGATGCGGACTACGGCTTGCGTACGCAGTTCGACGCGATCTTTTGCCGCAACGTGATGATCTATTTCGACAAGCCGACGCAATCGCAGGTGCTTTCGCGTTTCGATCCGCTCACGAAGCCGGGCGGATTGCTGTTCGCGGGGCACTCGGAGAACTTCACCTACGTGACGCAGTCGTTCCGGCTGCGCGGCCAGACGGTCTATGAGCTCACGCGCGATGTGGCGCCCGGCACGCGTCCCCGCGCGCCTGCTCGCACCACCGCGCGCACAGGCGAGGAGGCTGAAGCATGAGCGGACTGCCCATCGCGACCAATCTGTATTTCGACAACCACTTCGAGCGGCGCGGTGTGAAGCTGTTGCCGAACGAGTTCTATACGACCGGCGAAGACATGGTGCTCGTCACCGTGCTCGGCTCGTGCGTGGCGGCCTGCATTCACGACCGCACGCTCGGCATCGGCGGCATGAACCACTTCATGTTGCCCGACGATGGCGACAATCCGGCCGCCGCGGCGTCCGACTCCATGCGCTACGGCGCGTTCGCGATGGAAGTTCTCATCAACGAACTGATCAAGATGGGCGGACGGCGCGAGCGCTTCGAGGCCAAGGTGTTCGGCGGCGCGGCGGTGCTGGCCGGGATGACGACGATCAACATCGGGGACCGCAACGCCGAGTTCGTGCGCCGCTATCTGGCGCTAGAGAACATCCGGATCGTCGCCGAGGACCTGCAGGGTCAGCATCCGCGCAAGGTCGCGTTCATGCCGGCCACGGGCCAGGCGATGGTCAAGAAATTGCGCCTGCAGCAAGAGCCGAATGTCGCCGAGCGCGAGCAGGCGCTGGCCAGGCAGGTCGCGGAAGCGCGCGCGGCGCGTCATGCGCGCGCGCGAACGAAGGAACACGCCGAACTGTTCACATCGCCCGCCGCGGCGGGCGCAGCCAAGCCTCGCATCGAGTTGTTCGGTGCGCGGCCTGCCCCGCGCACGGAGGTTTTCGGTGCCGGCATCAGCATGAACGACAGCGCCAAGACCGTGAAGGAGGCATGATCGCTGTGCAGAAAATCAAAGTATTGTGTGTCGACGATTCGGCGCTGATCCGCAGTCTGATGACCGAGATCATCAACAGCCAGCCCGACATGTCGGTCTGTGCAACGGCGCCGGATCCGCTCGTCGCGCGCGAGCTCATCAAGCAGCACAATCCGGATGTGCTGACGCTCGATGTGGAAATGCCTCGCATGGACGGGCTCGATTTCCTCGAAAAGCTGATGCGGCTGCGGCCGATGCCGGTCGTCATGGTCTCGTCGCTGACGGAGCGCGGCTCGGAGATCACGCTGCGCGCGCTCGAACTCGGGGCCGTGGATTTCGTCACGAAGCCGAAGGTCGGCATTCGCGACGGCATGCTCGAATATGCGGAGAAACTCGCCGACAAAATCCGCGCGGCGTCGCGCGCCCGTGTGCGTGCCACGCAGGCGCAGCCCGCGCATGCCGCCGCCGCAGCGCCCGCGGCGAGCCATGCGCCGATGCTCAACAACCCGCTCATCAGTAGCGAGAAACTGATCATCGTCGGCGCCTCCACGGGCGGCACCGAGGCCATTCGCGAGCTGCTCGTGCCGCTGCCGCCCGACTCGCCGGCCGTGATGATCGCGCAGCATATGCCGCCCGGTTTTACAAAATCGTTCGCGCAACGCCTAAATGGTTTGTGCCGAATTACCGTTAAAGAGGCTGAGCACGGGGAGCGTGTGCTTCCGGGCCATGCCTATATCGCGCCCGGGCACGCACATTTGTTGCTGGCGCGCAGCGGGGCCAACTACATCGCCCACCTGTCGGACGATCCACCCGTCAATCGGCATCGGCCATCGGTCGATGTGCTGTTCCGCTCGGCGGCCCAGCACGCGGGCAAGAACGCCGTGGGCGTGATCTTGACCGGCATGGGGCGTGACGGTGCGGCGGGTTTGTTAGACATGAGAAATGCGGGCGCATACACTCTCGCGCAGGACGAGGCGAGCTGTATCGTTTTCGGGATGCCGCGCGAGGCGATTGCGCTGGGTGGGGCCGACGAAGTCGCGCCGTTGTCGGAGATGAGCCGACGCGTGATGACGCGCCTGGGCGATCGTGTGGGGCGCGTGTAGCCGGGGCCGAGAGCAGCGTCTTCGCCGCGAAATTGGGATAAAGGGATCGAGATGGATAAAAGCATGAAAATTCTGGTGGTGGACGACTTTCCGACGATGCGCCGGATCGTCCGCAACCTGTTGAAAGAACTCGGCTATGCGAATGTCGATGAAGCCGAAGACGGTGCCGCCGGGCTCTCGCGTCTGCGCGGCGGCGGCTACGAC
The DNA here is from genome assembly GCF_057351765.1 of Trinickia sp. Classification (NCBI taxonomy): domain Bacteria; kingdom Pseudomonadati; phylum Pseudomonadota; class Betaproteobacteria; order Burkholderiales; family Burkholderiaceae; genus Trinickia; species Trinickia sp. Next base: position 49,467 of record NZ_JBMRBK010000044.1, read on the forward strand.
TTCGTGATTTCCGACTGGAACATGCCGAACCTCGACGGCCTGGCCATGCTCCAGGAAATCCGCAAGGATCCCGCGCTTTCGCACCTGCCGGTGCTGATGGTGACGGCGGAGTCGAAAAAGGAAAACATCATCGCGGCGGCGCAAGCCGGCGCGAGCGGCTACGTGGTGAAGCCGTTTACCGCTGCAACGCTCGACGAAAAGCTCACGAAGATCCTCGAGAAGATGCAAAAGACGGGGTGATCGAGTGGACCAGTCGACCGATATGGGCGCTGCCGCGAGCGCAGGTGCCGAAGCCGGCACCGAAATCAACGCGGACCGCATCCTCGCGAGGATCGGACAACTCACGCGCACGTTGCGCGATTCGATGCGCGAGCTCGGTCTCGACAAGCACGTCGAGCACGCGGCCGAGGCGGTGCCCGACGCGCGCGACCGGCTCAAGTATGTCGCGGCGATGACGGAGCAGGCGGCCGAGCGGGTGCTGACGGCGATCGATATCGCGAAGCCGATGCAGGAACAGCTGCAGGCCGATGCGGCGACGCTCGATGCACGCTGGGCGCAGTGGTTCGCAGCTCCAATCGAGCGTGACGAGGTGCGCGCGCTGATGACCGATACGCGTACGTTCCTCTCGCGTGTGCCGGACTCGACGAGCGCGACCAACGCGCAATTGCTCGAGATCATGATGGCGCAGGATTTCCAGGATCTGACGGGTCAGGTGATCAAGAAGATCATGGATGTCGTCTATCTGATCGAGCAGCAACTGCTGGGCGTGCTGGTCGAGAACATCGCGCCCGAGCGGCGCGAGCAGTTCGCGCAAACCGCGGCGGCGCTGGCTGCCGAGCCCGGCTCCACGGGCAGCCCCGAGCATCTGCTCAACGGCCCGCAGATCAATCCGGAGGGAAAGACCGACGTCGTCCAGGATCAATCCGACGTCGACGATCTGCTCGCCAGTCTGGGTTTCTGACGCAACTCCTTTGTTTCAGGTTACGAGGTGCGGCCCCGCGTTGTGCGGCGCCGCCCTCGGCATGTGTAGCGGGGTAGCGCTGGCTCACCCCCCGCGCGCTCGGCGCGACCGTTTGTGCGCCGATGGTTGTTCAAAAGGTGATGCCGGCATCAAGCGCCGAAGTGCGCAATAAGAAATCAACCAAAAGAGGGTTTTTCCGATGTTGAATCCAACCATGCGCGCCGCGGTTTGCGCGGCGCTGACGTGCGGGGTATTGGGCGTGGCCGCGCCCGCTTTGGCCGCGCTCGGCGGCACGCCCACGCCGCCGCCGGCGGGGGCTGTCTCGAGTTCGCTGGCTCCTGTGATCCATGCTGCATCGGGCGCGGTCGTCACCGCGCCATACACGGTGACACAGACGACGTTCGCCGCCGGCACGATCGTGCGCGAGTACGTCTCGACGGCCGGAACGGTGTTCGGCATCGCCTGGAATGGGCCGATCATGCCGAATCTGCCGGTTCTTCTTGGTACCTACTTCTCCCAGTTCGATAGTGCACGTGTCGCGTTGCGCGCGGCGCATCCGGGCCGCGGTCCGATTGCCGTGGACTTGCCTGACCTCGTCGTGCATTCGGGTGGCCATATGGGCGGCTTCTCCGGGCAGGCTTATCTGCCGCAGTCGCTGCCGGCCGGCGTAAGCGCCGCCGACATCCAATAACGAACGAGAGCGAGGAGAACCATGTTGCGTAACCAGAGCAAATTGGCCCGAGCGCTCGGCGCGTTCGGTTTGGCAGCAGCCGTTGCGCTCGTCGCGGGTTGCGGCGGTGGCGGCGGATCGAGCGGCACGACGACGAGCACGACCGGTAGCACGAGTAGCACGAGCAGCACCGGCAGCACGAGCAGCACGGGCAGTTCCAGCACGACCACGTTGGCCGCCGGCGCTCCGGTGTCGACCACGCCCTCGACGCTTGCGAGCAACCAGGTCGCTGTCGTCGTGGCGTCGAACGCGGTAAGCCGTGCCGCAAACATCCCGATGGTCAGCGTGAAGGTTTGCGTTCCGAGTACGAGCACCTGCCAGACGATCGACAACATTCAAATCGATACCGGATCGTGGGGCTTGCGGCTCACGAAGGATGCGCTGAACAGCACGATGCAGAGTGCGCTGACGGCCGAGACGGTAAGCGGCCAAACCGTGGCCAACTGCGCGGGCTTCGCCGACGGCAACACGTGGGGAACGGTGCGTACGGCGGACCTGACGATCGGTGGTGAAACCGCTTCGAGCGTGCCCATCCACGTACTCGGCGATCTGCCGCAGTCGGCGGCTGGCGGCGCGAGCAACAGGTGTGCGAGCGGCACGCTCAACGATACGTCTTCCGCAATTGCCTCGCACGGCATACTCGGCATAGGGACTGCAACATTCGACTGCGGCTCCGCCTGCGCGAGCACGACCGCGAACAACGTCTACTATGGATGCACGACGAGCGGCAGCACGACGACTTGCACAGACCTGGCGGTTCCGGAGGCGCAGCAGGTGACCAATCCTGTGCGGCTCTTTGCCACCGACAACAACGGCGTGATCCTCAACATGCCGGCTGTAACGGCAGCGGGGTCGACGAGTGCTTCGGGTTTCCTGACCTTCGGCATCGGCACGCAGGCGAACAATGTGCTGCCGGGTTCGGGTATCAAGCAGATGACGACAGACCATTACGGCAACATGCAAAGCGCATCGTTGAGCGGTACGACCACGAGCGCTGCGTTTTTCGATACCGGATCGAACGGCTTGTTCTACGCCGATTCGCTGACTCGGTGCTTACCGAGTTTCGGTTTCTATTGCCCTGCCTCGACAGTGTCGCGTACGCCTTCCGTGACCGGCTTCAACGGTACGACGACGTCCGTCGCGCTGAGCATTGGCAACGCGCAGGACTTGTTCAACGACGGTGGTTATGCCTACGACAACATCGGTGGCGCCCTGTCGGGGGGGGCTTTCGATTTCGGTATGCCGTTCTTCTACGGCCGTACCGTCTACGTCAATTACGACCCGGCCGCCGACGGCAGCATCGGTGTTTCGTCACCGGCTTTCATCGCGTTCTGATCGGGCGCATCTGACCTGAATCCTGTTGTCTCCCGAAGGGCGGCCCGCGCAAGCGGTGCCGCCCTTCGGCGCTTTCCGGTCGGCCTATTCGGGGCATTTTCCCAAAATCGGGTCTGGCGCGAATATTGCACATTGCAAGATGACAGTAGCCAGTCGTCCTGGTGTGCGTTAGATTTTTGAAAGGCGTTGTTCTGAAGACTGGCAGTCGTTCAGGCATTTGACGTGCAGGATGCGCCGAGGGGCGCGTAACAATACTTCGAAAAGAGGAATCATCCCATGTCGATCCGATTGATTCGAGCCCTCGTGCCGGCAGCGCTCGCTGTCGCCACCACGCTGGGGGTTGCCCCACCGGCCCGTGCTGCGCTCGGGGGCGCCCCCATGGCGACGCCATCCGGCGCGGTCGCAAAAACCGTTTCGCCGGTGGCGAGAGCCGCCTCATCGACGAACGCCTCGAGCGTGCCCGCGTCGGCGAACTACACCGTGAAGGAGACGACGTCCTCGTCCGGCACCGTCGTTCGCGAGTATGTCGGGACCGACGGCAACGTGTTCGGCATCACTTGGCGCGGACCGTTCATGCCGGATTTGTCCGCGCTGCTTGGCACGTACTTCCCGCAATACAAGAGTGCAGTCGAAGCACAGCGCTCGCAGCGCAAGGGGCGGGGGCCGGTTGCCGTCGAGCAGTCCGGGCTCGTCGTCCATTCGCTCGGCCATATGGGCGCGTTCTTCGGACAGGCCTATCTGCCTGCGGCTTTGCCGTCGGGCGTGAGCGCCGACGATATTCGATAACCGACAGCCACGAGGAGAACGATCTTGCAAACAAATGGCAAACTCGTGCGCGCACTGGGCGCGTTGACAGCCGCGTTGATGGCGTTGGTCGTTGCGGGCTGCGGCGGAGGGGGCGGGTCAAGCAGTAACAGCGGTTCGGGCGGTAGCGGCGGCGGCACCACCCCGGTGGCGGCGAATCAGGTGGCGATCACGGTGGCACGGGGGACGAGCGGGGCGGTCAACATCCCGACAGTCAGCGTAACGATCTGCGCACCGGGCACGGCGACCTGCCAGACGATCGACAATATCCAGGTCGATACGATGTCGTACGGTTTGCGCATCGTGAATACGGCAGCGGCTACGGTGCTCGGCAGCCTGCCGATCGAGACGGATGCCAGCGGCAATCAGATTGCCGAATGCACGGTCTTTGCCGACGGCTTTACATGGGGATCGGTGCGCAAAGCCGATGTGACGATTGGCAGCAAGACGGCTGGCAGTCTGCCGATCGCAATTGTAGGAGACATGGGGGCGTCGACCGTGCCGACGGCCTGTTCCAGCGCCGGGGTCGCAGAAAACGACGTGTCGGCGCTTGGCGCGAACGGAATTCTCGGCATCGGTGTGGCACCGTATGACTGCGGCGCGGCGTGCGTATCGTCCACGCCGAGCACGCCGCCTTATTATGTGTGCCCGAACGGCGCGAATTGTACGGCGACGACAATGCCGCTCGCACAGCAGGTGACTACACCGGTCGTCAAATTCGCGAGCGACAACAACGGTGTCGTGCTGACGATGGCACCCGTCAGTTCGGGCGGCCAGGCGACGGCAACCGGCACGATAACGTTTGGTATCAATACGCAGTCGAACAATGCGCTCACCGGCGCAACCACCTATGGCACCGATGGGGCCGGCGACGTCAATGCCACGGTCAATGGCGCGGCGGGCTTTGCGTTCTTCGATTCAGGGTCGAACGGCTTCTTCTTCAACGACTCGACGCTCGCGAAATGCGCGAGCCCCAATTCAACGTTCTATTGCCCGGCGACGTCGACGACACGCACTGTCCCTATCTCAAACGCGTCGGGCTCGACGGCATCGACGTCCGTGACGATGGCGATCGCCAATGCGAATACGATCTTCACCAACTCGACGAACAACGGTTGGTTCGCATTCGACAATCTGGGTGGCGATCTGGGCTTCACCAACGTGGTCGACTTCGGCATGCCGTTCTTCTACGGCCGCACGGTCTTTTTCGGCTATGACCAGACTGCAAGCGGTGCGGGCACGCAGACGCCTTACGTGGCGTTCTAGCGGATGACTGAACGTCGCGTTGGCCGGCATAGGACGACGCGACGTATCTTCGTCAGAGCGGCAGGAACAGGTTGTGCGGATGATCTGCCATCTGTTCGAACCCGTATCGCGTATAGAAATCGACCGCCGATGGCTTCGCATTGACCACCAGGCAGATCCCCCCGATCTCGGTCGCAATGCGCGTCACGCGATCGATTGCATCGAAAAGCATGAACTCTCCGATGCCTTTGCCTGCGTGGGGTTTAGCTGTGGCCAATCGGCCAAGCCGGAAGGCGGGCACCTTGGTAGGCAAGCGCTTACGATACTGCGATGGCAATTCCGCATTCACCAACTCGGCCAGGCTGATAGCGTAGAAGCCCTGCACTTCGGTGCTGGCTTCCTCCTCGACGACGACAAACGTCGAAGAAATACCTTTTTCCTTGTGTTGCCTGGCTACCTGAGCGAACCAACTGTTGAGTTCGGCGTTTCCGCAATCAAATCCCTTCCTGTCGTGCTCGTTACTTAGCGGTAGAACCAGCACCGTTCTTTATCCTCTTATAGCGGGCTTGCGCTTGCACGAACTTCTCGTTGCGCGGTGGCGGATTTTCGATCAGTTCCAACAGCCTTAAAGATTCGCGGCGTGTCAGGACAATCGTCGACTCGCTTTCAATGACCTTGTCCGCCTTTTCGAGTGCAGCTTGCACGACGAACTGATTCAGAGTGGCGCCCACGAGGTCCGCCGCCGCTTGCAGCTTTTCCTGCACGTGGTCGGTGATTCTCGTGGTGAGCCGTTTACTGGTGTGAGCGAGCATAGCGGCCTCGTTGCCGGATAGAAATGGTCACTCGCAGTATAGACCGGTGGCGTCATTTTGTCACCGGGCGGTCGGCAACGGGCCATCAATAACCCACGCAATCAAGGGTTTTCCCTTATTAAGCCCGCGCAACCGATCAGTCGAAATACACCCCTTTCCCCGTCCTTATCCGCCGATCGTCGATAGACGCCAACAGGAATAATCGCTCTCCATGAAGAAGCGGCATGTTGCCGTGCCTGGAGCGGAGAAACCCTGTGGCAGAGGATAGCGACCTCGAGAAGACCGAATCAGCCACCCCGCGGCGCCTGGAGAAGGCGCGCGAAGAGGGGCAGGTTGCGCGTTCGCGGGAGCTCGCGTCGTTCGCGTTGCTCGCGGCGGGCTTCTTCGGTGTCTGGGGCCTTTCCGGTTCGATCGGCGCGCATCTGCAAACGATGCTGCGCGGCGCGTTCACGTTCAACCACGCGAGCGTCGTCGATACGCACCGCATGCTGATCGGCGCCGGCGCGGCGGGCCGCGAAGGGCTGCTGGCCGTGCTGCCTGTGCTTGCGCTGACCGGTGTCGCAGCGCTCGCGGCGCCGATGGTGATCGGCGGCTGGCTCCTGTCCCCCAACGTTTTCCAGTTCAAACCCGAGCGCGTCAATCCCATTGCCGGCTTCGGCCGCATCTTCTCGCTCAACGGTCCGATCCAGGTCGGCATGTCGATCGCCAAGGTCCTCGTGGTCGGTGGCATCGGCGGCACCGCAGTCTGGCATCGCAAGGACGAGCTGCTCGCGCTCGCCAACGAATCGCTGACGGCCGCCGTCGGCCATGGACTTTCGCTGATCGCCGTGTGCTGCGCCACGACAGTGGGCGGCATCTTCGTGATTGCCGCGCTCGATGTCCCGTACCAGATCTGGCAATTCCACAAGAAACTGCGCATGACGAAGGAAGAAGTGAAGCGAGAGCACCGCGAAAGCGAAGGCGATCCCCACGTGAAGGGGCGCATTCGCCAGCAGCAGCGCGCCATCGCCCGCCGCCGCATGATGAGCGCCGTGCCGAAGGCCGACGTCGTGGTCACGAACCCGACCCACTATGCGGTCGCGCTGCAGTACGCCGACGGCGAAATGCGTGCACCGAAGGTCGTCGCCAAGGGCGTCAACCTCGTGGCCGCCCGGATTCGCGAGCTTGCCAGCGAGCACAACGTGCCGCTTCTCGAAGCGCCGCCGCTTGCTCGCGCGCTCTATCACAACGTCGAACTCAACCGCGAAATCCCGGGCCCGCTCTACAGCGCGGTCGCCGAAGTGCTCGCATGGGTCTATCAGCTGCGGCGTTTCCGCGACGAAGGCGGCGATGTACCCGCGGCGCCGACGGAGTTGGACGTGCCGGCTGGCATGGACAAGAGCCCGATTTCGGATAGCGACGTGCGTGAAGAAGAAGACGATGTGCTCGGCACGGACAACGGAGCTTCGGCATGAACGCGCGCGTCGGAAGCTTCTTCGGCAAGCGGCCGCCGGCACTGGCGGCCACGAATCTGAGGGCGCTCGCAGGTCCGGTTCTGATCTGCATGATCCTCGGCATGATGATCCTGCCGTTGCCGCCGTTCCTGCTGGATCTGCTCTTCACGTTCAACATCGCGCTCTCGGTGATGGTGCTGCTCGTCAGCATGTACACGATGAAGCCGCTCGATTTCGCGGCCTTCCCGAGCGTGCTGCTGTTCTCCACGCTGCTGCGGCTCTCGCTGAACGTCGCCTCGACGCGCGTCGTGCTGCTCGAAGGCCACACGGGGCCGGCCGCGGCGGGGCGCGTGATCGAATCGTTCGGTCACTTCCTCGTCGGCGGCAACTTCGCGGTGGGTATCGTCGTCTTCGCGATCCTCATGGTCATCAACTTCATGGTGATCACGAAGGGCGCGGGCCGTATCGCCGAAGTGGCGGCACGCTTCACGCTCGATGCGATGCCGGGCAAACAGATGGCCATCGACGCCGATCTGAACGCGGGCCTCATCAACGAGGAAGGCGCCCGCAAGCGTCGCCTGGCCGTGTCGCAGGAAGCCGAGTTCTACGGCGCCATGGACGGTGCCTCGAAGTTCGTGCGCGGCGACGCCATCGCGGGCCTCATCATCATGGTCGTCAACGTGTTCGGCGGACTCATCGTCGGCATGGTTCAGCACGGCATGGATTTCGAATCGGCCGGCACGACCTACACGCTGCTCACGATCGGTGACGGACTCGTCGCGCAAATCCCGTCGCTGATCATTTCGACCGCGGCCGGCGTGATCGTTTCGCGCGTGGCCACCGATGAGGACATCGGCACCCAGCTCACGGGCCAGCTCTTCACAAACCCGCGCGTGCTGATGATCACGGGCGTGATCATCATGGTGCTCGGCCTCATTCCCGGCATGCCGCACTTCGCGTTCGTGCTGCTGGGCGGCGGCGCGATCCAGTTGAGCCGCATGCTGAAAAAGCGTGCCGAGCAGGCGAAGGCGAGCGCCATCCTCGTCGATGCGGCACCGGCCGTCACCGCCCCCGCCGAAGCGCACGAAGCGAGCTGGGACGACGTGACGCTCATCGATACGCTCGGGCTCGAAGTCGGCTACCGCCTCATTCCGCTCGTCGACAAGAACACCGACGGCGAGCTGCTCAAGCGCATCAAGAGCATCCGCAAGAAGTTCGCCCAGGAAATCGGCTTCCTGCCGCCCGTCATTCATATTCGCGACAACCTCGAGCTGCGTCCCAACGGCTATCGCATCGCCTTGAAGGGTGTGGAAGTGGGCGTCGGCGAAGCGTATCCGGGCCAATGGCTCGCCATCAATCCGGGGCAGGTCTCGGCCGCCCTGCCGGGCACGCCGACCCAGGATCCGGCCTTCGGTCTGCCCGCGGTCTGGATCGATACCAACCTGCGCGAACAGGCGCAGGTCTATGGCTACACCGTCGTCGATGCGAGCACCGTCGTCGCCACGCATCTGAATCATCTCGTCGTTCAACATGCCGCCGAGCTGCTCGGCCGGCAGGAAGTGCAGGCCCTCATCACGCGTATCGGCAAGGATGCACCCTCGCTCGTCGAAGACCTCGTGCCGAAGACGCTCTCGCTTTCGACGCTGCAAAAGGTCCTGCAAAACCTGCTCGAGGAAGCCGTGCCCATCCGCGATATGCGCACGATCCTCGAAGCGCTGTGCGAGCAGACCGGCAAGACCGGCGACGCGCACGAACTGACCGCCGTCGTCCGCCTCGCGCTGGGCCGCGCAATCACGCAGCAGTGGTATCCGGGCGCGGGCGAAATGCAGGTGATGGGGCTCGACGCGAATCTGGAGCGCGTGCTCTCGCAAGCGCTCTCGACCGGTGCCAACCCCGGGCTCGAGCCGGGTCTCGCTCACTCGCTTCTGACGGAGACGCAACGCGCGATCGCCCGTCAACAAAACTCCGGGCTGCCGCCTGTGCTGCTCGTGCAGCACGCGCTGCGCACGATGCTCGCGCGGTTTTTGCGCCGCAGCCTGCCGCAATTGAAAGTGCTCTCGTACGCTGAAGTGCCCGAGTCACGCACGATCAAAGTCGTCAACCTCATCGGGGGTCTAGCTTGAACATTCGTAAATTCATTGGTGCAACGAGTCGCGACGCTTTGCGTCTCGTGCGCGAGGCTCTCGGTGCCGACGCAGTCGTCCTGTCCAACCGCACGAACGACGACGGCACCGTCGAAATCGTGGCGCTTGCCGATACGGATTTCGCGGCCATCGCACCCAACGCCGGCGAAGATGCGGCGCAAGGCATGAGTCATTCGCCGCGTCGCGCGCCGGCCGCTTCGCTGCCCGCGCCATCGCAGACCTTGATGCCGCCCGTCGCTGCCGCGCCCGGCATGGCGCCGATCAATCCGTACGCGAACGGCATGCCGGACGTGTTCTCGGCTGTTTTCGGGGCGAGCCCGGAAGCCGGTCTGGGTACGAGCGGTGCGCCTGCTGCAATGCCGCTCAACACTGCCACCACCGCCCTCGGCGGCGGCAGCAGCGCGGCCGGTGGCCATCCGGCAGGCATGGCCTCGCGCGAGCCGCGCGCCGAAGCAAACGCGGCCCACGCCGCGCCCTCGACGGCCCGGCCGGTACGGACCGCGCGCCCGGCTGAGCCCGCCGTCGCCGAAACATCGCCGACGCTGGCCGAATCGAACCCGTGGCTCATCGATCATGCGCAGCGCATCGCCTCGCAGCAGCGTGGCGCCGAGCCTGCTCAAGCCGCTCATACGGCGCGCACGCATGCAATGACGCCCGCTGCTGCCGCCGCGAAGGGACTCGGCACGCCCGGCAAGATTCTTTCGCCGGAAGAGCTGGTCGCCGGGGAACTCCCCGACTGGGCGCATGAGGCCGCGCAAGTGGCCGCGCGCCGCGCCATGCCGCGCATCGCGCCTGCGTTCGACGGCGTCGGAGCCAAAAGCAGTAGCGCCGAAGACACGGCAGCCATGGTCGACGCGGTTCGCGCGCGCATCGAGGAAGTGGTCAATCAGACCGTGATGAGCGAGCTTTCGTCGATGCGCGGGATGATGGAAGAGCAGTTCGCGGGTCTGCTGTGGGGCGAGCGCCAACGCCGCAACCCCCTGCAGAGCACGCTCACGAAGCAGCTTTTTGCGGCCGGGTTTTCCGCTCAGCTCGTGCGGATGATGGTCGAGCGCATGCCCGAGCTCGAGAATGCCGATGCCGGCATGGAGTGGGTGCAGTCGGTGCTCGGCGCCAACCTGCCCGTGCTCGAGAACGAAGAGGCACTGATGGAGCGCGGCGGCGTGTTCGCGCTGATGGGTCCGACGGGCGTCGGCAAGACCACGACGACGGCCAAGCTGGCGGCGCGCTGCGTCATGCGCTTCGGCGCGAGCAAGGTCGCGCTGCTGTCCACCGACAGCTACCGGATCGGCGGCCACGAGCAACTGCGCATCTTCGGCAAGATTCTCGGCGTATCGGTGCATGCCGTGAAAGATGGCGCCGATTTGCAACTGGCGCTCGCCGAGCTGCGCAACAAGCACATCGTATTGATCGATACGATCGGCATGAGCCAGCGCGATCGCACGGTCTCGGACCAGATCGCGATGCTGTGCGGAGCCGGGCTACCGGTGCAGCGCCTGTTGCTGCTCAATGCGACGAGCCACGGCGATACGCTCAACGAAGTCGTGCAGGCTTATCGCAGCGCCGAAGGCCAGCCTGAGCTTGCCGGCTGCATTCTGACGAAGCTCGACGAAGCCACGAATCTGGGTGGCGTGCTCGATACGGTGATCCGCTACAAGCTGCCGGTGCACTACGTGTCGACGGGACAGAAGGTGCCCGAGAATCTTTACGTCGCGACGAAGAAGTTTCTGATCAAGAGCGCGTTCTGCATTCCGCGCGACCGCTCGCCGTTCGTGCCGCACGACGACGATATCCCTGCTTTGCTGTCTTCGCTCTCCAGCCGTACGAACGCTGAGCTGCACGAGGTCCGCTTTGGATAAGCACGTCACCGATCAAGCCGAAGGGCTGCGCAGGCTGCTCGCGAAGAGCGGCTCGCGCGTGGTAGCCATCACGGGTGGGCCCGTGGGCGTGGGCTGCACGTCGACGGTCGTCAATCTGGCTGCGGCGCTGGCCGGGCTCGGCAAGGATGTCCTCGTCATCGACGAATGTCTCGGCGCGAAGTCCGTATCGGCGATGTTGGGCGGCGTGAGCGGCGCGGGCAATCTGCGGGCGTTCCTCGCCGGCGACATCGGCATCGAAGAGGCTGCGCGGCGCCATCCGCTCGGGTTTTCGGTGCTCGCCGCCTCGCGTGAGAACTGCGCGGGTTGTAGCGCCGAGCAACTCGGCGCGCTCCTCGCCGGACCGGCCGACGTGGTGCTCATTGATGCGCGGCTCGACCGCCGCGGCATGCTCTCGGCGCTGGCCTCGCAGGCGAATGACGTGATGATCGTCACGCGTGTGGCGGCGCAGGCGATTACCGAGGCGTATGCCGGCATGAAGCGGCTGCATTACGAACACGCGATTGCGCAGTTCCGCGTGCTCGTGAATCACGTTTCGAGCCACTCCGATGCGCATACGGCGTTCGAGAACCTCGCCGAGGTGGCCGCGCGCTATCTGACGGTTTCGATTGCGGACGCCGGCTGCGTGGCGGAGGACGCATTCATGGAGCGTTCGCTCGAGCTTGGACGATGCGTCGTCGACGCGTTTCCGTCCGCGCCGTCCGCGCGCGATTTCCGGCACATCGCTGCCGAGATGCTTTACTGGCCGATGCGCCCGGCGCTTTCGTCGTGCGCATCGACAACAAAGGTACGCACGGCCATGCCGGCGTCGGCGCTCGCCGACGCACCGACCGCGCGTCAACATGCTTGAAACGTTAGGGACAAGGAGAAGGGGGCCCTCGATGTACAACGCTCAAGGGAAAATGTCCCAGACGGAAGTCTTGGAGCAATATGCGCCGCTGGTGCGCAGGCTGGGTTTGCAGCTCGTGGCAAAGATGCCGGCGAGCGTCGATCTCGACGATTTGATTCAGGCGGGCATGATCGGTTTGCTCGATGCGGCGAGCCGCTATAAGGAAGACCAGGGCGCGCAATTCGAAACTTATGCGAGCCAGCGGATTCGTGGCGCGATGCTCGACGAGCTGCGCAACAACGACTGGTTGCCGCGTTCGCTGCGCAAGACGTCGCGTGAGGTGGAGTCGGCCGTGCATCAGGTCGAACAGCGGCTGGGCCGCTCGGCCAGCGAGACCGAGGTGGCCGATCATCTGAAGATGCCGCTCGATAGTTTTCAGTCGATGCTGCAGGACCTGCATGGCTCGCAGCTGATCTATTACGAAGACTTCGATCGTTCGGCCGATGACGAGCCGTTTCTCGATCGTTACTGTGTCGATCACACGGACCCGCTTTCGGCGCTGCTCGATGAAAGTCTGCGTGCTGCGCTGGTCGAGGCGATCGACAAGCTGCCGGAGCGCGAGAAGCTTTTGATGTCGCTTTATTACGAGCGCGGGATGAACCTGCGCGAGATCGGGGCGGTGATGGAAGTGAGCGAATCGCGTGTGTGCCAGCTGCATAGCCAGGCAGTGGCGCGGTTGCGGGCGCGGTTGCGGGAGATGGCTTGGGCGAGTGTGGAGTAAGGGCTTGAGATCGTCGCCAGGTCCGGCGGGGCGTTTAATGCGACTACACGTATCGCGGGTCAATGTAGTGGGAGGGCGATGCCGTCACCATCTTCCGGTATGCCGTCTGCTTCGCTCGCTGTCGGCGACGTCCGCACGAATAGGTTGGTATGCTCCGTCGCGGGCGCGGCTTCGAGGCCGCTTCCTATGAGCAGGGCACTGCAATCGTCCTGCGGATACCCTGTATCGTCTGTTTCTCGGTAGCGATAGCCGTCCGTAGCCAGTACCCACAATCCAGAAGCATGCGCAGGTATTGCCTGGACCTCCGGCGCTTGGAACCGTCTCCCATTCAGCGTCCGCGTGACGACGTGCCGTTTCGATGCATCTGCATTAATACCGAACTTTTCGGATGCGTTGGCCAGTGTGTGGGTTCGGGTTAGCCATTCGATATTCCCGTCCGGAGACTGGACTCCAAACGAGCAATCGCCGCAGAAAAAGACATAAGCGTCTTGCGTTGTATGTGGAAGCAGAATGGCGACATACGACGCTTTCTCTGCAAAGAATCGCTCGGCGCGCAGATGCTTTTGCCCATCGTGAAGCGCTGAAAGTACGGACGTTGCTGAAGGCAGTTCAGCGCTCATGCGGTCGAGAACCTGTGAGATCCAGCAGGCATTGAATTGGATTCCACGTTCACCGCGAGGTGAGGCATCCATGACGACAGAGAAGGTGTAGGTCGCGCATTCAAAAATGCCACATGCATCCCGGTTCTCGGCGCAAGTCGTTCCTTGCTCGCTGTACCACTGCCACTTGGCAAGGATTCGATCGTTCATGTGAGCTTTGTGAAGGAGACGATGAGATCGACACGTTTGTTGATCACTTCTTCACGCGCTGCATTTCCGTTGCTTGCCGCCGCGATTGCATATTCGAAGTCCCGGTGCTCTTGGAGTGCGGCTAGCTGCGAACTGATGTATGCGCGTATTTCGGCATCGGCGTGCAATATTTCGTCGGCAATTTCGGGGCGGCCGTCGAGCAAAGTCAAAATATCTTCCAGGTCGTTGCTCTCCAATGGATCGTTGTTCCCACGCGAGAGATATGCCGCGAGCTTCGTGGCAACGAAATGCACGGGGCGGACAATTTTGACCGCCACGCCTTCACCGATATCACGGAGTTCGGCACTTTCAAGGGCGTCTCGATACCATGCATTCCCAAACTTGAGGATTTCCGCGTCGTCAGGCATGAAATCGACACGCAAGTCAGCCAGGAACATCGCGCAGATCGATGCCTCATCGTCAGGCTGTTCGTGAAAGCCTTTTTCGCGTAGCTGCGCCTTCAGTTTCTCCCAATGTGCGTAGCTCAGTACATGCACGATGAGGTCAACGTCATCCGTGTGCCGGACCTGTTGCTTGGTGTAGAGATCAGTCAGCAGCAGGGCCGTGGTGCAGCCGCCAACGAACGCTACGTTCTGGCAGAGTTCGGGTCCCATCGCTTTCGCGACCGCTCGGATCATCGTGATGTGATCGTCGATGGTAGTCATTTCAGAAATTCAGGAGCCCATGTAGTTGTGCGATGGCGAGCTTGCGTTCGCGAGGCTGGCCGAGGCGGATCGAATCCACGATCGCCAGCAATTTATAGAGCGTCTCGTCGTCACGGATTGCGGTCGTCACGGTCTTGTACAGCGGCTCCACCGCAAGCCCGAGCGTATCGCCACGCGGATCCGGCCAGACCGGCGAATGCTCTCCGGCGTTGCGGAGAATGCCTTCAAAAATAGGTGCCGTGAGCCCTGTAGGAATGCCTCGCGCCAGGCCAAGCGTTTGCGCGGGGAATACGAACCTCACGCCATGCGAAAGGAATTCTTCGAGCGCCCGGCGGTTGACGACAGGGCCACTGCCCTGCCGTTGCGGTTTGGCAAGGCCGCTGGCATAGCAGCGCCCGAGGGCATTGCTGATTTCAGACTTGCTGATGCCGGTGGCGCTCGACAAGCCACGCACGCTATAAGGGTCTAATTCGAGGTTCGATGTGAACGGCAGCATGCTCCCAGCGTCCTCTTCGGCAGTCTCGTGTTTAGGTGCGATGTCTGCGGCGAAGTCGTTGGACGGCTTGCTAGGGGCCGCGGTTGCGGGTTCGGCCTGCCGCTCCAATGCCGCGAGCTTGAGCAGAAGAAAAATGTCTTGACTTTTCATGGTGCGCCGAAAAACGTCTGTCCACGGTCCATGGACAGTGGACAGATTCTTTCGTGATTTACCAGCTCTGTCAATAGGGCCGCCGCGCCCGCCATCGTCGGCATGATCGATGACCGATGGGATGCGGCACGTGCGTATGCCGAGCGCGCTAACGCCGTATTCGTACGCTATCTGATGGAGCGCATGCAGCGCTACGGCGCCGAATCGAGGTGGCGGCGAAGCGTGTTTTGGACGAGGCGGACGACGTAGCCGCTGCGGGTGCCGCGCAAGCTTGGCCGGCATCGACGGCGCATGAGCCGGGACGCCGCGAACGCGCGGGCTGCGCTACCATTCTCCGAAGCGACGAACGCCAGGACCTGGCGTCTGCATGCGGAGGATTCTTTATGCCCTTGACTGGTTTCAACCACTTCAACTTGCGAGCCGATCGACGCACACTCGACGCGCTGCGCGATTTCTATGTCGATGTCATCGGTCTGCGGGTCGGCGAGCGGCCGCCGTTCGCGCATTTCGGCTATTGGCTCTATATCGGCGAACAACCCGTGCTGCATCTGAGTGAAGTCCGTCCGGGCGAAGTGCGTGACACGCATGTGCATGGCACATTCGACCATGTGGCTTTTTCATGCACCGGACTCGACGAATTCGAAGCGCGCCTGCACGCACGCGGTATCGCGTTTCGGCAATCGCACGTGCCGCTGACCCGAACGGACCAGCTCTTTCTTGCCGATCCAGCCGGCAACGGTGTCGAGCTGAATTTTGCAGAGTAAAGGACGTTAAACGGTCGAAACCCGCCCATCCGGCCCATACACGCCGGCTGTTCCCTTCGACGCCGACCCACGCAAGATCGCCAGCGCCTTCTCGTTGTAATTCATGCGCACGCGAATCATGAGCCCGTTGGTCATATTGGCGCGCCGGGCGCGATCGACCACGTCCTGAAGCAGCTTCCATTGCTGGGCGAGCCGGGGCTCGTCCGCGCTCGCGAGCTCCATGCCGCGCTTACCGGCAGGCAGGCCGAGCGCCTTCAGTTGAGCGTCGCGCGCTTTCTCCAGCGACGCGAGCTTGTCGGTCAATTCGGTTTTCTTTTCGAGGATGGCAGGCAGCGTCTCGAGCGGTGACACAGCAGCGAGCGCTTTTTCCTCATAGACCAGCAGCGACGCAAACGCCTCGAGCGTCGCATGTTCTTCCGTCACGGTATTGAGCAGGGCGTCTTTCATCGGATTCGCCAAAATTCGCGCGTGAGCGCTCGTTCATCAGAATCGCCCCGCAACAATGCCGTGCTTGAACGGCCTCAGCCGCCGGACGATTGAGGTTTTTGCAACAAATTGCGCGCGGTTTCGAGGATGCCGTCCGCGATCTTGCCCGTATCGATCGACAGCGTGCCGTCCTTGATGGCCTGCTTGATCGATTCGACTTGCGCAACATCGATGTCGGCTGCGCCCGATGCCGCGAGCGAACGCAGCTGGGACGAAAGGCCCGACAAGCTGACGCTCGCATCGCCGCCGGCCGATGCGCCGGCCGCACCCGCGCCCGCCGTGCCGGCAGTATTGACCGCCGGGGCCGAATCTCCCTGGCGCGCGTTTTGGACGCCGCCCTTGGGCGACGACACGCTGGAGTTGGTGGAGGAGTCGATTTTCACGATTGGCTTCCCAAGGTTCTCGATTTGAATGTGATATCGGCACACCCAAGTCGAACTTTAGCGCAATCGAGTCCGTCGCCTCCCCCCTCAACTGGTCTCCTTTCCCTTCAGTCCCGAGGCCGTAGGCGCTCCGGTCTGTCCCCGTTACATCTGAATTTCCACGGTGGAACCGTCCTTGACGATTCCCGAAATGATCTGGCCCCCCGCGGTCTTGACCCGCACCTGTTGTCCCGGCGACGCGTTGTTCATGACGGCGCCTTCGGACGAAATCGAGAATCCGGTGCCCACCGCGATCACCCTGACCATCTGACCGATCGTCACGGAACTGGCGCTGCGCAGCATGTCCTCGCGCAGCGGCGAGCCCGCGCCGATCCGCGCGAGCGCGACGGCGCCGACGGCTTGCGAGGGATCGGTCACGATGGTGCGCGGCAGGTTGGCGAGGTCGCCTTCACGTGTCATCAGATCGGCCGGAGAAACCACCGCACCCGGTTCGATCTGCCGCGCGGCGAGATAGTAGGTGGCTTCGAGCGAAACGCGCGCTTGCAAATAAAGCGTCCACGGCCGTTCGCCGGCGCAGCGCACGCCCACCGTGGTGCGGCCCCACAGGCGCGCGCCCGGTGGCATGAACGGCACCAGCGTCGTGCACGAGGCGAGGCCGCGCGGGAAGGCGGGCGCGACGGTGATCGTGATCTTGCCCGGCAAGCCGGCCGATTGCTGCTGCAAAAACGTCAGCGCGGTGCGGCGAACGGATTCGCCGTCCTGCTGGCCGGCCGGCACGGCGGCCGCGACCGGTGTGGGTGCCGCGTTGGCCGGCGGGGCGGTGGTTTCGACAGTCCGTGCCGCAGTTTGTGCGGGTGTGGCGGGTGTGCCGGTTTCGGCGAGCCTTGCGGCCTGCGAAGCGCCGTTCGTGGCCGCCGCGCTCGGCCCGCCCGCGCTGGCCGGCCGGTCGATCGGAATCGGCTGCGCGGCCCTGGTCGCGCGCGGCGAAGGCGTGACGACAACCGGGATTACCCGGGACGTGGCCTGCATGGCCGCCACATGCGGCAGCGCGCTGCGGGACGCGGGTTGAGCCGCGGCCTGTTCGCCCGGTCCTGGAATGGTGATCACGCCGGCCGTCGCGCCCGGCTGTACCGGGCGCTCGCCCGGACCGGGGATCGTAATCATGCCCCCCGGTGCCTCGCTACCGTTGCCCACCATACCGCCAGGGCCGCTGGTGGCGCTCAGGGTGCCGACGGCCGGGGCGGCCGGCGCTGCCGAACGCTCGCCGGGCCCGGGAATGTAAATCTGCGTGCCGCCCGTTGGCTGGGCATGGGCCGCCGTTGCCAGGCCCAGGCACGTCACGACCGACGCCGCGAGCCCTAGAACAGCACCGGCGAGCGAGCGCGAAGCGCGTTCGCGCGCCGTCCGCGCGGCGGCGGGCCGTGCTGAGCGCGAAACTGCGGTGGCGGCGAAAAGCGACATCGTGTGTTTCTCCATCGAACTTCGGACAGCCCTCGAAGCGCGAGCTCGTCATGACAACGAATTCTAGAAGCCCGCCCCATCGCGCAAACGTTGAATAGAGGCCTGCTTCCCCGGTTATTCGTCCGATTGGTACTTGACCGCCGCCCATAAGATGCAGTCCATGCAAAAAGGTCTTGCCGGACGGCGCTACAGGGCTCTCCGACAAGGCGAACCGCCTGACTCATTGCTTGGCAACGGAGAAACATTCGATGCTGGACAAACTCGATGCCGAATTCGCCTTCGGCCGTGAAGCGCTCGATGTGCGCGCTTATCGGCAGGAGCTGCTCTCGTCGAACATCGCGAACGCCGATACGCCCGGCTACCGGGCGCGCGACGTCGATTTCGCCTCGTCGCTGGCCGGCGCCCTGAAAAAAGCGGGTGCGCCCGGCACGAGCGCCACGGCGACGGTGGCCGGCACTTCGAATGCCGCGCCGCTGGCCATGGCGCAACCGGCCGGTGTGACGAGCGGCATGGCGATGAACGCGACGGCGCCCGGCCATATGGCCGGCGAGGCGCGGCTCGTGGCCACGGGCGGCTCGAGCCAGGACTACGGTCAACTGAAATACCGCAATCCGACGCAGCCCGCGCTCGACGGCAACACCGTCGATCTCGACGCGGAGCGCGTGCAGTTCGCGGACAACTCGCTGCATTACGAATCGGGCATGACGGTTCTGACGCAGCAGATCAAGACGATGCTCGCGGCGATTACGTCGGGCGGCTGATGCCGCTCACCAGACACTTCGCCGCAGCCAACGAATAAATCGCTACGGGGCATTAACAGGAAAGCAAGGAGGCCACGCCGTCATGTCATTGATGAACATCTTCACGGTTGCCGGTTCGGCGCTCTCGGCACAGTCCGAGCGGCTCAACGTAACCGCGTCGAACCTCGCCAACGCGGATAGCACGACGGGCCCGGACGGCCAGCCGTACCGCGCGAAACAGGTCGTTTTCCAGGTCAAGCCGGTGGGCGGCGCGCACACGGCGTCGGGCCAGCAGATCGGCGGCGTCCAGGTGAGCAACGTCATCGACGATCCCACGCCGATGAAGACCACCTACGACCCGAGCAACCCCTCGGCGGACGAGAACGGCTACGTCACGCGTCCGAACGTCGATCCGGTCCAGGAAATGGTCAACATGATCTCGGCATCGCGCTCGTATCAGGCCAACGTCGAGACGTTGAACACGGCCAAGAACCTGATGCTGAAAACACTCACGATCGGCACCTGAGGAGAAACTTCGTGACTTCATCCAGTACGACCATCGCCTCCGGCGGCACGGTCTCGCAGTCGCTGCTCGACACGATGAACGGAGCGTCTTCGTCGTCCGGTTCGTCGAGCACGTCGTCCACCGGCAACGCGACGACCGATCTGCAGAACACCTTTCTGCAGCTGCTCGTCACGCAGTTGAAGAACCAGGACCCGACCAATCCGATGGACAGCTCGCAGATGACTTCGCAGCTGGCCCAGATCAATACGGTAACGGGGATCAGCCAGCTCAATACATCGCTCACCTCGCTCGCCTCGCAGCTCGCCGCCGGCCAGAACGCGCAGACCTCGCTGCTCATCGGCCAGAACGTGCTCGTGCCGGGCAACACCGCGACGGTGTCGAGCGGCAGCTCGTCGGGCTTCGGCTTCACGCTTTCGCAAGCGGTCACGGATCTGAAGGTCACGATCAAGGATTCGTCGGGCAACGTAGTCAATAGCGTCGACCTCGGCGCGCAGGCAGCCGGCACGGTGCCGGTGGGCTGGACGCCGACCGACGCATCGGGCAACACGCTGCCCGATGGCACCTACACGATTTCGGCGCAAGGCACGACGAGCGCCGGCACCTCGGCCACGGGCATTACGACCCTGACGGGCCAGCAGGTGGTGAGCGTCGTGCAGCAGAGCTCGGGCAAGCAGGGCCTGCTGCTCAGAAACGGCACCACGGTCGATTCGACGAGCGTCGCAGCGATCCTCTAACCCTTCTTCCAGAACACTCGCGCAGGAGACCCGACAATGGGCTACCAACAAGGTTTGAGCGGCTTGTCCGCATCGGCGAACGACCTCGATGTCATCGGCAACAACATCGCGAATGCGAACACGACGGGCTTCAAGGAAAGCACGGCGCAGTTCGCCGACGTCTACGCCAATACGATCGCCACGACCGTGAGCAACCAGATCGGTCTCGGCACGCGGCTCGCCAGCGTCCAGCAGGATTTTTCGCAAGGCACGATCAACACCACGGGCCAGGCGCTCAACGTGGCCATCAACGGCACGGGCTTTTACCAGATGTCGAACAACGGCACGCTGACCTACTCGCGTGACGGCGTCTTCCAGATGGACAAGAGCGGCTATATCACCGACGCGCAGGGTCTCAAGCTGATGGGCTATGCGGCCGGTGCGAACGGCGTCATCAACACCGCTTCGACGGTGCCTATCCAGGTGCCGACGACGAATATCGCCCCGCTCGCGACGACGAACATCACGGCGCAACTGAACCTGAATTCGCAGGACACGGTACCGACCGTCACGCCTTTTTCGGCAACGAACTCGCTGACCTACAACTATTCGACGTCGATCCAGAGCTACGACTCGCTCGGCGGTTCGCAGCAGGTCAACATGTACTTCGTCAAGACCGGATCGGGTGCGTGGGACGTGTACTCCGGCACGGCGACCGGCACGGTCAGCAAGGTCGGCGCGGTCGGCTTCGACACGGCGGGCGCGCTTTCGACCACGACCGCCACGGCACCCGCAACGAGCTCGGGCACCGGCATGCTGACCTTCAACATTACGAACTCCGACGGCAGCACGTCGCCGCAGGCGCTGACGCTGAATCTGAGCGGCACGACGCAGTACGGCAGCAAGGACGGCGTGAACAGCCTCGCGCAGGACGGTTACGCCAGCGGCCAGTTGACGAACTTCTCGATCGCCGACGACGGCACGATCACCGGCAACTATTCGAACGGCAAGTCGCAGCCGCTCGGCCAGATCGTGCTCGCGAATTTCTCGGACCCGAACGGGCTGCAGGATCTCGGCGGCAATCAGTTCGCCGAAACAGCGGCTTCCGGCGTACCGCAGATCTCGGCGCCGGGCTCGACGAACCACGGCACGCTGCAAGGCGGCGCGGTCGAAGAGTCGAACGTCGATCTGACGAAGCAGCTCGTCAACCTGATCACGGCGCAGCGCAACTACCAGGCGAACGCGCAGACGATCAAGACGCAGCAGGCGGTCGACCAGGCCGTCATCAACCTGTAAGCGGCTTTGCGCTTCTCAGGACCGGGCACTCACGACTTCATCGGAAAAGGCGAGTCATGGACCGACTGATCTATACGGCGATGACGGGCGCGAGCCAGACGCTCGAGCAGCAGGCCACCGTCGCCAACAACCTGGCGAACGTCTCGACGACGGGCTTTCGCGCGCAACTCTCGACCTACCGGTCGGCGCCGATGAATTTCGGCGATGGCTCGACGATCAACCCCGACACGACGCGCACGTTCGTGCTCTCGTCGACGCCGGGGGCCGATTTCGCGCCGGGTGCGATCTCGCAGACGGGCAACCCGCTCGACGTCGCGATACAAGGCCAGGGCTGGCTGTCCGTGCAAACGGCGGACGGCAACGAAGCCTATACGCGTGCCGGCAATCTTCACGTGGACCAGAACGGGCAGCTCGTGACGGCCAGCAACCTGCCGGTGGTCGGCAGCGGCGGGCCCATTTCGATTCCGCCCGGCGCCGAGGTCACGATAGGCAAGGACGGCACGATCACGGCGTTGATGCCGGGCGATCCGCCCGCAGCGCTTGCCGTCATCGACCAATTGAAGCTCGTCAACCCGAGCCCGGGTTCGTTGCAGCGCGGCGACGACGGACTCTTCCGCGCGGCCGACGGCCAGCCGGCCGATGCGGATCCCACTGTCACGGTGGCCTCGGGCGCGCTCGAGGGCAGCAACGTCAATCCCGTGGCGGCGATGGTCTCGATGATTACCAACGCACGGCAGTTCCAGATGCAGACCAAGCTGCTCCAGACGGCCGATCAGAACGAGCAGACGGCAAACCAGCTGCTGCAGTTCAGCTGACCGGTTCGCTCGACGAAACCGGCCCCCTCATTTCAGGAGAAGTTTTACCGTGAACCGCTCGCTCTATATCGCCGCCACGGGCATGAACGCCCAGCAGGCCCAGATGGACGTGATCTCGAACAACCTGTCCAACGTCAGCACGAACGGGTTCAAGGGTTCGCGCGCCGTGTTCCAGGATCTCATCTATCAAACGCTGCGCCAGCCCGGTGCGAACTCGACTCAGCAAACGGAGCTGCCCTCCGGCAGCCAGATCGGCACCGGTGTGGAGCAAGTCGCCACGGAGCGCCTCTACACGCAGGGCAATCTGCAGCAAACGGGCAACTCGAAGGACATCGCCATCAACGGCAACGGCTTCTTCCAGGTGCAGATGCCCGACGGCACGACGGCTTACACGCGCGACGGCTCGTTCCAGACCAACGCGCAGGGCCAGCTCGTCACGTCGAGCGGCTACCAGGTGATTCCGGCCATCACGATTCCGCAAAACGCGACCTCGATGACGATCGGCACCGACGGCGCGGTCAGCATCACCGTGGCCGGCTCGACGACGAATCAGACCATCGGCACGGTGCAACTGGCCACCTTCATCAATCCGGCCGGTCTCGAATCGAAAGGTCAGAACCTGTTGATGGAAACCGCTTCGTCGGGCGCGCCGAACGTCTCGACGCCGGGCCTGAACGGCGCCGGCACGCTCAATCAGGGCTACGTCGAAGCGTCGAACGTTAACGTCGTGCAAGAGCTCGTGAACATGATCCAGACGCAGCGCGCGTACGAAATCAACAGCAAGGCGGTCCAGACTTCGGACCAGATGCTGCAGACCTTGAGCCAGATGTCGGTTTAAGGCGGTCAGCAGCATTCTCGAAGAAACAGGCGGTAAAGGAAGATGTCGCACACGAGCCCCATTCCGTTTCGCATGCGCACGCTGCGTGCAACGCTCTCGCTGATCCACGCAGGCGCGCTCGCAGGCCTGCTGACGAGCACGTTCGCCGGCTGTGCGTATGTCGAGCACCGGGAGCCGATCACGCAGCAGCCGATGACGGCCACGCCGCCGTTGCCTCCGGCGCCGCAGCCCACCGGATCGATCTACAACCCCGGGTTTGCGGGCAGGCCCCTTTTCGAAGACCAGCGGCCGCGCAATATCGGCGACATCCTGACGATCGTGATTCAGGAAAAGATCAACGCGACGAAGTCCTCCGCAGCGGGCGCCGGCCGCGCGGGCTCGACGGCGACGTCGGTCCCGACCGCGGGCTTTCTCGGCGGTTTGTTCAACAAGGTCAACCTGAGCGCGTCGGGCAGCAATACGTTCCAGGGTACGGGCGGTGCGAACGCGTCGAACACGTTCGACGGCACGATCACCGTCACGGTCACGAACGTGCTGCCCAACGGCAACCTCGTCGTGAGCGGCCAGAAGCAGATGCTCATCAACCAGGGCAACGAGTTCGTGCGTTTTTCCGGGGTCGTCAATCCGAACACCGTCGCGGGCGACAACAGTGTGCTCTCGACGCGCGTGGCCGACGCGCGCATCGAATACTCGGCCAAGGGCTACATCAACGAGGCAGAGACGATGGGCTGGCTGCAACGATTTTTCCTGAACGTCTTGCCGTGGTGATCATGGATACCGTTTCCACTCGGCGTGTCGGCGCGGCATTACGCGGCTTGCTCACGCTCATCGTCCTTCCCGCCATGCTGGTATTCGCGGGCAACGCACATGCCGAGCGGTTGAAGGATCTCGTGCAATTCCAGGGCGTGCGGGACAATCCGCTCATCGGCTACGGCTTGATCGTCGGTCTCGACGGCACGGGCGATCAGACGACGCAAACGCCGTTCACGACGCAAACGCTCACGAACATGCTCGCCAACCTCGGCATTTCGCTGAACAGCAACGGCTCGAGCGGTTCGTCGGCATCGTCGAACATGCAACTGAAGAACGTCGCCGCGGTGATGGTCACCGCAACCCTGCCGCCGTTTGCGCGTCCGGGCGAGGCGATCGACGTGACAGTCTCGTCGCTCGGCAATGCGAAGAGCCTGCGGGGCGGCACGCTGCTGCTCACGCCGCTCAAGGGTGCCGACGGCCAGGTCTATGCGCTCGCTCAGGGCAACGTCGCCATCGGCGGCGCCGGCGCCAGCGCGAACGGCAGCAAGGTGCAGATCAACCAACTCGCGGCCGGCCGGATCACGGGCGGCGCGATCGTCGAGCGCTCGGTGCCGACGCAGGTCTCGCAGGCCGGGACGCTGCAAATGGAACTCAACGATATGGACTACGACACGACGCAGCGTGTCGTGGCGGCTGTCAACAACATGTTCGGCAGCGGGACGGCGATGCCGCTCGACGGCCGCACGATCCAGTTGCGGGCGCCCACCGACCCGGCGCAGCAGGTCGCCTTCATGGCGCAGCTTCAGAACATCGAAGTCAAACCGGCCCAGGCCGCGGCCAAGGTGATTCTCAACGCGCGCACGGGCTCGATCGTGATGAACCAGATGGTGACGCTGCAAAACTGCGCCGTGGCGCACGGCAATCTGTCGGTCATCGTCAATACGACGACGGCAGTCAGCCAGCCCAACGCATTCTCGAACGGTTCGACGGTGGCGGTGCCGCAGTCGCAGATTCAGCTCAAGCAGGACAATGGCGCATTGAAGTTCGTGACGGCCGGCGCGAATCTCGCCGAAGTCGTCAAGGCGCTCAACACGCTTGGCGCCACGCCCGCGGATCTCATGTCGATCCTGCAGGCAATGAAGGCCGCAGGCGCGTTGCGCGCGGACCTCGAGATCATATAAGGGCTCGTCAGCGCGTATTCGACGGGCTCCCAGGAGGCACAGATGGAATCGAACGTACCCAACACCGCAGTGGATTTGTCGCAGCGCTTCGCGCTCGACGTGCAAGGCTTCGACGCCTTGCGCGCTCAAGCCGCCGCGTCTCCGCAACAAAGCCTCAAGGGGGTGGCCAAGCAGTTCGATGCCGTGTTTCTGCAAATGATGCTCAAGAGCATGCGCGAGGCGACGCCGCAAGACAGCCCGCTGGATTCGCGCGACGGCGCGCAGTTCACGTCGATGCTCGACGAGCAGCTCGCCCAGCAGATGTCGTCCAAGGGTGTCGGCGTGGCCGATGCGCTGATCAAGCAGCTCTCGCGCAGCGTCCCGGGTGCCGGCGCGAACGGCGCGGCGGGTGCGTCAGGGGCTTCGGGCGCGATGGGCGCGCTCGGTGCTGCCGGTAGCGGGGGCGGCATCGGTGCCGAAGGCAATGCGGCAATGATGAACGCGCTGGCGCGCGCCTATTCGAACGCGGCGGCCAACGGCTCGCTGTCGAAGGGCGCCGGCTATTCGGCCGCGAGCTCGCTCACGCCGCCGTTGCACGGCAACGGCAATTCGTCGAAAGTCGATGCGTTCGTCGACAAGATGGCTGCGCCGGCCCAGGCCGCGGCGGCGGCAACGGGTATTCCCGCGCGGTTCATCATCGGCCAGGCGGCGCTCGAATCGGGCTGGGGCAAGGGCGAGATCAGGAATGCGAACGGCTCGCCGAGCCACAACGTATTCGGCATCAAGGCCACCAAGGACTGGACGGGCAAGACGGTATCGACGGTCACGACCGAGTACGTGAACGGCCGGCCCCGCAAGGTGGTCGAGAAGTTCCGCGCCTACGATTCGTATCAGGACGCGATGACGGATTACGCGAACATGCTGCGCAACAATCCGCGCTACGCATCGGTCGTCAACAACGCGCACGATGCCGCAAGCTTTGCACACGGGATGCAGCGGGCCGGTTACGCAACGGACCCGCATTACGCGAAGAAACTGATTTCCATCATGCAGCAGATGGTGTGATGACGAAATCTGCTCACGGGGGTGCCTTCGGGCGCGACGGGGCCAGGCAGTAGAAGACGGTACGGCCGGCTATCGAAAGATGGCTGGCCGAAGCCGCAACTTTCAAATATCGGGGCATCGACTCACTCAGGGATCGGAGCCGCCCGACAATCTCATCGGATTTGCCCGCTTCGGCCCGCCCAGACTGGCGCTCGCGCGGTTAACAAAAATTAGAAAAATTATTTCCGGATTGCCTCTAAACTTTGCACGTTTGATGCCGCTAATCAGATAGTCCCTTTTCGGATCGCCGCAAGGTATCCGAAAGCACGTGCGTCGGCGCTTTGCGCGCTCTGACGCGACCACGCATACGGCAAGCCCATGGATACCAATCAGTCGAACGATTCGATGGAGGAAGACGTAGAACCCGCTCTCGACTTCGGGCGGCGCAATCCGCTTGAAATCGGGGTGCAACTGCGCAACCTCGCCAATCGCGGAGACTTTTTGACCGTTCAATACAAGAGCGGTCAGCTCGTCACGCGTATTCTCGATGTCGATGTGAGAGAGCGCACGTTCATCTTCGACTGGGGCGCGCTGGCCGAGCAAAACCGCGGCATGCTCGCCTCGCCGAGCTGTACGTTCCGGGCCTCGCCCGAAGGCGTGCGCGTCGAGTTTTCCACGCCGACGCCGGCCGAGACCCGCTTCGAAGGGCTCCCCGCGTTCGAGGCGGCGTTTCCCGAAGTGCTCTACTACGTGCAGCGGCGCGAGTATTTCCGCGTCGATGCGCCCATTCTCGATCCGTACTTCTGCCGCGGCCAACTGCCCGAGGGCGAGGCGTTCCGCTTCGAGATCCACGACATTTCACTCGGCGGCATCGGCCTGCGCACGGCCGACGAGCGCGTCGTCGAATTGCCGATGGGCGCGACGCTGCAAGACGTCGAGGTCAATCTGAACGGACACGGTACGCTCTCGCTCGATCTCGAGCTCGTTTCGCTGCGCGCGACCGAACTGCCCAACGGCGGCCGGCGCTACCAGCTCGGCATGCGGTTCGTATCGCTACCCGGCAGCGCCGAAAACACCCTGCAGCGGCTGATTACGCAACTCGAAATGAAGCGCCGCTCGCTCGTGCGCGCCTGAAGACGAAACGGTCGCGCCGCGCTGGCGCGCGACCGCCCCACGCGGGTCTCCCCGGCCCGCCCACCGATGCCGAAAAAGCGTCGCGTCATGTCGATCTGTGCCCTTAAATTTTCCGGCGCGCGGCCGATATACATGTGTTCCCTCAACGAGGCGGTGGCAACGAAGCTCGCCGTCCTTCAGGAAGACGCATGTCCAACAACATCTTCAGCATCGGCCTTTCGGGGCTGGCGGCCGCCCAGTGGGGCCTGACGACGACGAGCAACAACATCAGCAACGCGTCGACCACGGGCTACACCGTGGAGAATCCCGTCTACGCCGAAGCGAGCGGGCAGTACACGGGCGCGGGGTACATGGGCGGCGGCGTGTCGTCGGTGACCGTGGCGCGCAACTACAGCCAGTACCTCTCGACCGAGCTCAACAACGCGCAATCGACGAGCAGTGCGCTGACCACGAACTATTCGATGGCCTCGCAGCTGAACAACCTGATCGGCAGCCCGACGGCCGGGATCTCCACGGCCATCACCGCCTACTTCACGGGCTTGCAGAACGTCGCGAACGATCCGAGCAGCCTCGCCACGCGCCAGGGCGCGATGAGCGCCGCGCAAACGCTCGCGAGCCAGATCACCGCGACCGGCGCGCAATACGACCAGCTGCGCCAAACGGTGAACCAGCAATTGACGACGACCGTCAACCAGATCAACGGCTATTCGAAGCAGATCGCGGACCTCAACGCGCAGATCGCGAACGCGAGCGGGCAGGGGCAGCCGCCGAACCAGCTGCTCGACCAGCGCGATCAGGCTGTTGCCGACCTCTCGAAGGCGGTGGGTGTCTCCGTCGTACAGGGCGCGAACGGCTACAGCGTTTTTCTGAGCAGCGGTCAGCCGCTCGTGGTCTCGAACCAAAGCTTCGATCTGGGCACCAAAGTGTCGTCGGGCGACCCGAGCGAACTGGATGTCACTTATAACGGGCTTGCGGGCACGACGCCTGCGACGACGCAATATCTGTCCAGCTCGGTGCTCTCGGGCGGAACCGTCGGCGGCTTGCTCACGTTTCGCAGCCAGACGCTCGATCCGGCGCAAGCGCAGCTTGGCGCCGTCGCCACGAGCTTCGTGAACCAGGTCAATTCGCAAAACACGCTCGGTCTGGACCTGTCGGCCAATGTGGGCGGCAACCTGTTCAGCGTGGCGGCGCCGACCGTCTACTCGAATCTGCAAAACACCGGCACCTCCACGCTGTCGGTGGCGTTCGCCAACGGCTCGCAGCCGACTGCCGGCGACTACACGCTGTCATACAACGGCACCACCTATACCCTGACGGACAACGCGTCGGGCTCGACGATCGGCACGAGCACGGCGCTGGGTGCCGGTTCGGTGACGATAGGTGGCCTCGCATTGACGCTCTCCGGGACGATGAACTCGGGCGATTCGTTCACGATCCAGCCGACGCGCGGCGCACTGAACAGCTTCGCGCTCGCCACGTCGAACACGTCGGCGATTGCGGCGGCGTCACCGGTGCTCGTGTCGACATCGACCACGAATACGGGCACGGGGACCGTCACGCAAGGCACGGTCTCGGCCGGCTACACGCTGCCGGCCACGCCGCTCACGCTGACCTACAACTCGGCGACGAATACGCTCGACGGCTGGCCTGCCGCCGCGAGCGTTTCGGTGAACGGCGCGGCCGCGACCACGGGAACGTCGTTCCCGTACGCGGCGGGCAACACGTACACCTACAACGGCATGACCTTCACGATGAGCGGCGCGCCCGCGAACGGCGACACGCTCACGATTGCGAAGAACACCGGCACGGCCGATGGCCGCAACGCGCTGGCGATGTCGAAGCTCGTCTCCACCACGACGCTCGGCAATGGCACGGCCACCTTGACGGGCGCCTACGCGAACTACGTCAACAACGTCGGCAACGCGGCCACCCAGCTGAAATCGGCGAACACCGCGCAAACGGCGCTCGTTTCGCAGATCACGGCGGCACAGCAATCGGTCTCGGGTGTGAACCTCGATGAGGAAGCGGCCAACCTGTTGAAGTATCAGCAGCTCTATCAGGCCAACAGCAAAGTCATTCAGTCCGCCGAGTCGATGTTCCAGACTCTGATGGGTATCTTCGGCTAAGGTGCAAAGCGATGCGTATTTCTTCCTCACAGTTGTTCGCGCAAAGTGTCCAGACGATGGACAACCAGCAGTCGTCGCTCAATCAGCTCTATCAGCAGATTTCGACGGGGCAGTTGCTGCAGACGCCGGCCGACAATCCGCTCTATGCGGCGCAGGCCGTGCAGTTGACGATGACGACGGCGACGCTCACGCAGTACACGACGAATCAGAACTCGGCGCAGACCTCGCTGCAAATCGAGGACAAGACGCTTTCGAGCGTGACCAACGTCATGCAGAGCATCAATTCGCTGATCGTGCGCGCCGGCGACGGCACGTTGCAGGACTCCGATCGCGTGTCCATCGCGAAGACGATGCAAGGCTATCGCGACCAGTTGCTGACGCTCGCGAACACGAGCGACAGTTCCGGGAACTACCTCTTTTCGGGTTTCCAGGCCACGACGCAACCCTTCACGAACAATGCCGCGGGCGGCGTGAACTATCTGGGCGACAATGGCCAGCGCCAGGTGCAGGTGGCCGATTCGCATCAGATCACGACGAACGATACGGGCGCGAGCGTGTTTTTGTCGGTGCCGTCGATCGGCACCTCGCCTGTTGCCGCGGGCTCGGCCGCTAACACGGGAACGGGCGTCATCGGCCGCGTGGCGAACAACAATCCTTCGGTTGCGACGAACGGCGACAAGTTCACGATCACGTTTGGCGGAACGGCCGCCGCGCCGACCTACACGGTGACGGACAATACGACCGGCTCGACGACGGCTGCCACCGCGTTCACGGCCAATGCGCCGATCGCGCTCGGCACCGGTATGACGGTGTCGATTTCGGGTGCGCCGAATCCGGCCGATACGTTCACGGTGACGCCCGCGACGACTTCGGCGAACAGCAGCGTGTTCTCGACGATCGATTCGATGATCGCCTCGCTTCAGACGCCGGCGGACAACAACCCGGCGGCCAAGGCGACGCTGTCGAACGATCTGGCGACGGGCCTGACGCGCTTTCAAAACTCGCTGACGGCAATCACGGTGGTGCAGGCGTCGGTGGGCGGGCGCGAGCAGGAGCTGACGGCACTGCAGACGACGACGAAGAACAACTCGCTGCAGGCGACGAACGACCTGTCGAACGTGACCGATGTCGACATGGTGTCGGCGATCAGCCAATACCAGCTCACGCAAAACGCGTTGCAGGCGGCGCAGCAAAGCTTCGTGAAGATTCAGGGGCTGTCGCTGTTCCAGTACATGTAATCGAAGCCCGGCGTCAGCGTTGGCGCGCAGGCGGCTCGGAACGAGGCGAGCTCGCCGACGCGCTCAAGGATGGGGTGCGAGCGATCCTGCCACGCGCCCCATCGCATCGACGCCAAGATCGAACAGATGCGCGAAAAACGGAATCATATTGGGCAGCATGAGCTGCACGAGCAGCAGCCCGACCATCAACGTGACCGGAAAGCCGACCTGAAAAACGCCGATTTGCGGCGCGGCCCGGTTCAGGATGCCGAGCGATAACGTCGCCACGAGCAGTGCGACGACGACCGGCAGCGCGAGCAGCAGCCCCGCCGAGAAAATCGCGCCACCCCATTGGACGAGCGTGCGCCAGCCCGGCGCGCTCAGTAGCGCGGCGTCGATCGGCACCGACTGAAACGAACCGATCAACGCGTTGATCACTTGCAAGTGCCCATCGAAGGCGAGAAAGGCCAGCAGCGCGATCGTATGCAGATAGCGCGAGACGACTTCCGACGAAGCGTTCGAGCTCGGATCGAAAAACGTGGCGAAGCCGAGCCCCATTTGCAGCCCGATCAGCGATCCGGCCATCTCGATGGCCGTGAACGCGAGCTGCATCGTAAGGCCGAGCGCCGCGCCGACGATGAACTGATTGACCATGATCCAGACGCCCTGCGCCGAGAACACGGTCACGGCCGGCAGCGCGCCGAGGGTCGGCGCCACGATGAGCGTGATAAAGGCGGCCAAACCGATCTTCACACGGGCGGGCACGCTCGACTGGCTGAACGCGGGCGCGGTGGCAACGAGCGCGGCAATGCGCACGAATGGCCAAAGAAACGCGGTCAGCCAGGCGTTCAGCTGAGCGTAGGTGACGGTGAGCATCGTCGTGCCGGGCCGGTGCTGGCTGAGCGCTAATGCACGCTCAGCCGGCCAGCGAGGGAATGCTCGTCAGCATCTGGCGCATGTAGTCGAGCACGATCTGCAACATCCACGGTCCTGCGATCACGAGCGTGACGGTCACGGCGACGAGCTTCGGAATGAACGACAGCGTGGCCTCGTTGATCTGTGTGGCTGCCTGAAAAAAACTGACGAGCAGGCCCACGACGAGCGAGACGAGGAGCGGCGGCGCGGTCAGCAGCAACGCGACGTACATCGCGCGGTGAGCGAGGGTGAGAACGGATTCCGGCGTCATGGCGGCAACTTCGAAGGCAATCTGGGTCAGGAAAAGCTCTGCGCGAGCGAGCCGATCAGCAACTGCCATCCATCGACGAGCACGAACAGCATCAATTTGAACGGCAGCGAAATCGTGACGGGCGACACCATCATCATCCCCATCGACATCAGCACGCTTGCCACGACCATATCGATGATCAGAAACGGAATGAAGATCGTGAAGCCGATCTGAAAGCCCGTTTTCAGCTCGCTCGTGACGAAGGCCGGCACGAGCAGCGAAAGCGGCACATCCTCAGGGCCTTGCATCGCGGGCGCATGCGAAATCTTGGCGAACAGGGCGAGATCCGATTCGCGCGTTTGACGCAGCATGAACGTCTTGAACGGCACCACGCCGCGCTGCACGGCCGTCTCCATCGGGATCGCGCCCTCGGAGAACGGCTTGTAGCCGTCCTGGTAAGCCTTGTCGAGCACGGGAGACATGACGAACAGCGTCAGAAACAGCGCGAGACCGACGAGCACCTGGTTCGGCGGCGTCGTCGTCGTGCCGATCGCCTGGCGCAGCAGCGAGAGCACGATGATGATGCGCGTGAAGCTCGTCATCATGAGCACCATCGCCGGCAGGAACGACAGCATCGTGAGCAGCAGCATCGTCTGCACGCTCAGCGAATAGGTCGTACCGCCGTTCGGGCCCGGGCTCGTCGTGAACGCCGGCAGACCGTTGGCCTGTGCGAAGGCGCCCGACGGCGCGAGCGCGAGAATCAGAACGAGAAGCGGCAACACGGGCGCGAAGGCTCGCGCAAACCGCTCGACACGGCACAACGACATTTACTTGCCTCCGCCCGAAGGCCGGGTAAAACGCTTTTTGGCTTCGCCCGCCAGCGCGGCGCGAAATCGCGAGCCGAACGTGCCCGCCTGCGTGGCGGCGTCGTCGGGTGAGTCGGCGGGCCCCGGTGAACCGGGCCCGCGGCGCGTGAGATCGATGGAGCCGGCCGGCAGCGTATGCAGGAGCCGCACGTTACCGGGGGCGGCCCCGAGCACGAGCCACGTATCGCCGATCTCGACGACGGCGACTCGCTCCTTGCCACCCAGCGAGACCCCGCCGACGGTGCGTACGACATTGCCGCGCGCCGACGGCTGCAGGCCGAAGCGCCGCGCGAGCCACGCGCACGCAAACACGAGCCCGATGACGACGGCGAGGCCAACCAGCGTTTGCAGCACGGCGCCGACGCCGAGCGACGGCACGGCCGTTCCGGCACCGACGCCCGATGCGATGCTCGCCGCGTGGTTGACTGCGTTCAGATCGGCTGCGTCGGCGACGCTCGGCGCAATGGCCGCCGACGCCATGGCGAGCGCCAGACCGGCTGCGCGTACTGCTTGCGGTACCGGCAGGATGCCTTGCCGACGCATGAGCCCTTTCATCGGTTCAGCTTACGAATCCGTTCGGACGGCGTAATGATGTCGGTGAGCCGGATGCCGAACTTGTCGTTGACGACGACGACTTCGCCCTGCGCGATCAGGCAGCCGTTCACGAGTACGTCCATCGGCTCGCCGGCGAGCCCGTCGAGTTCGACGACAGAGCCTTGCGCGAGCTGCAGCAGGTTGCGGATCGCGATCTTCGTGCGCCCGAGCTCGACCGTCATCTGCACGGGGATATCGAGGATCATGTCGATGTCGTTGCGCGTCGAGGCGGGCGCGACTTTCGAGAGCGGCTGGAACACGCCCGCGGCGGCCGTGGGCGTCTCGTTCGAGTTTTGCTCGGCGAGCGCGCTGGCCCAGTCATCGAGGCCCGTTTCGGCGTCGGCAGCCGTGGCGGCCGCTTTCTCGGCCTGCATGGCCGCCGCCATCTGGGCCTCGAGCTCCCGGGCGCCGTCGCCCGGCGTCGCGTTCAGATCACTCATATCCACCTTCCTTCATCGTATCGGCCGCGCTGATCATCTTTTGCACGCGCAGCGCGTATTGACCATTGAAAATTCCGTAGCCGCATTCCATGACCGGCACACCGTCGACTTTCGCGGTGACCTGCTCGGGAATGTTGATCGGCAGCACATCGCCGGCGCGCATATTGAGGATGTCCTCGAACGTGACCGGTATCGCGGCGAGGTCGGCCGTCAGTTCCACCTCGGCCGATTGAACCTGCTGCGACAGCACGCGCACCCAGCGGCGGTCGACTTCGAGCGCCTCGCCCTGGATCGGCGAAGACAGCACGTCGCGGATCGGTTCGATCATCGAGTAGGGCATGCAGATGTGCAGCGTGCCGCCCGTCGAGCCGAATTCGATCGAGAACTGCGTGACGATGACGATTTCGTTCGGCGTCGCGACGTTGGCGAACTGCGTATGCATTTCCGAGCGCATGAACTCGAACTGCAGCGGCCGCACGCTTTTCCAGGCGGTCGAATAGTGATCGAACACGAGGTTCAGCAGCTTGCCGATGATGCGCTGCTCGGTTGCCGTGAAGTCGCGTCCTTCGACCCGCGTATGAAAACGGCCGTCGCCGCCGAAGAGGTTATCGACCACGAAGAACACGAGGTTCGGATCGAACACGAAGAGCGACGTGCCCCTGAGCGGCTTGATATGAACGAGGTTCAGGTTCGTCGGAATCGGCAGATTGCGCGTGAACTCGCTGTACTTTTGCACCTTCACGGGCCCCACGGAAATCTCTGCCGTGCGGCGCATGAAATTGAAGATGCCGATGCGCATCAAGCGCGCGAACCGCTCGTTGATGATTTCGAGACCGGGCATCCGGCCGCGAACGATGCGCTCTTGCGTGGCGATGTTGTACGGGCGAACAGTGGCCTTGTCGCCATGCTCCGCATCCGCATCGGACTCGCCAGTTACGCCCTTGAGGAGTGCATCGACTTCCTCCTGGGACATGAACTCTTCGTGGCCCATACCTTTATTCGTCCCTCGTTGCGATTGGTGGGATGCGGCGCAATGCCTTCGACCGGCGACCCATTACTGGACGACGAATTCCGTGAACAGCACTTCCTGTACCTTGGCCGGCGGCGCGCCGGCATCGGTCGGCTGCTCGATCAGCGCCCTGAGCTCGTTCGCGAGGGCATGCTTGCCTTCGAGCGTCGAGAGTTCCTCCGGATGCTTGTTCGACAGATCGAGCAGGATCCGGCTGCGCAGCTCGGGCATGTGCTCGGTGAGGCGCGCCTGCATCTTCTCGTCGGCGATCTTCAGCGTGAGGCCCACGCGCAGGTAATGCTGGCCGTCGTCCGAGAGCAGGTTCACCGTCATCGGATCGAGCGCGAAAAACACGGGCGGCGGAGGTGGCGGAGGCGCCACGGGCTTCGACGGACCATGCTTGGCGAGAAAGAAGTACGTACCGCCCGCGGCTGCCGCGGCGGCCCCGAGGGCGATCAGAACGATCAGCACGAGACGTGTCAGTTTCCCGGGCTTGGCGGAGGTGGCGGCTGGCTGCTGCGTTGCGGTCGTGGTTGCCATGGCAATGCGTTGCTTATGAGCGATAGGTAGGATTGTTGGTCAAAGCCGCCTTCGGCGATAAGCCGAAAAGAAGGGAGATTCGATGCCATCTCGTCTCTTTGACCCGGCCGGTCAAACCCAGCGCCGCGGGCCCGTCGCGGCGGAAAGTGAGCCGGGACAGGACGTATTCATTGCTCAGATCAGAGCAAAAAACGGACCGCGATGACGCCTGGGCCGCGCGAGGTGGTCTCTGCGTTATCGGCACGCGGGGGGATTCCTTGATGCTGCCGGTCGAACTGCTCGGCCGGCGCGGGCGCAAGGGAAGACGAGGGCGGGCAGGCGAGTCGGGCACGCGAGGCGTCAGTCGCGCTGCGGGACCGGCAACCGGAGCTGCCGGTTGCCATCGGTCCGAACCTGCTACGCCAGGGTGCCGTCAGGCGAAGGTATCGACGATTCCGACTTGGCGACGCACCGGGACGCTCGCCGTCGAGGCGACGGCATCGTCCGCACTGCCGCCCCCGAAGCTGCCGCCGCGGCCCCGGCCGTTGCCGCCGTTGCCCGAGCGGGCGTCTTGCTGGCCGTTCTGGCGCGCGAAGCCATCGCTGACGCTTGCGCTGCCGAGCCCGAGGCCGCCGGCTTCGAGCGCGTCGCGCAGCTTCGGCAGCGCCGCTTCCACGGCTTCGCGAACCTGCGCGTGCTGCGAGACGAACAGCGCGTGGGCGTGATTGTCCGCGACTTGCAACACGACTTGCAGCGGACCCAGATCGCGCGGATTGAGCGTGAGTTCCGCGCTTTGCTGATGAGCGTTGGAGAGGAAGACGACTTTCTGGCTCAGCGCATCTTCCCAATCGGGCGTGCCGACCTGCGGCGCGAGCGTGGCGGCCGCGGCCGATGCGCTCGTCGTGGCCGCGGCGGCCGTCGCACTCGTCGCCTGCGTGCCTTGTGCCTGCTGAGCGGCCTGAGCGGCGGCCAGCGCGGCGCGTGCCGCTTCGGCCGTGTCCTTCAGTGTGGAGAAGTCCGCGGCGGCGCCCGGATTCGAGGCACCGCTTGCCGCCAGCGCCTGGGCAGCCGACGCGCTCGCGTCCTGTGCGTTGGCGCCGCCTTGCGCCGCCTTGGCGTTCAGCGCTGCCGCGTTGGCCGCGGCATTGCCGTTCTTGCCGTCGCCGGTCAGTGCCGCCAGGCCCTTCGACGAGAGC
Source organism: Trinickia sp. (assembly GCF_057351765.1). Classification (NCBI taxonomy): domain Bacteria; kingdom Pseudomonadati; phylum Pseudomonadota; class Betaproteobacteria; order Burkholderiales; family Burkholderiaceae; genus Trinickia; species Trinickia sp. Next base: position 85,822 of record NZ_JBMRBK010000044.1, read on the forward strand.
GGCGGCGCACCGACGCCGTTCGCGAGATTACCCGTGCCGAGTCCGCCGGCGCCGGTATTGCCGCTGTTGCCGAGCACCGTGGCTCCGCCCGGGCCTGCTGCCGCAGCCGCCGCGGCGCCTTGGCCGCCCATTTGCGCCGCGAGGGCAGCTTCCAACGCGGCCCGCACCGATTTGGGCTCGGCCGTGCCGGTTTTCTTGCCGCCCGTCGCCGTCACGCCCGCCAGCTCGGAATTGCCGTCGGTGGTGGCAGCGCTTGCGGCATCGCTTTGCGCGCTTTGTGCGCCCGCTTGAGCTTGAGCTTGCGCCTGGGCCTGTGCTGCCGCCGCGGCGCTGGCCGCGGCCTGATCGGCGGCGCTCCCTGCATTGGCATTCGCGTTTTGCGAGGCGCTGGCCTGTCGGTCGCCGTTCGCACCATCCGTGCGCTTTTCGTTGCCGCTCGCCTTCGTCCCGTCGCTCGTGCCCGCGGAGTTTCCGGCCGTATTCGCGCTGGTACTCGCCGCTGCGTCGGCCTGCGAACCGCTATCAGCCGGCTTCGCCGCGCCCGCGTTTGCCGAGTTGGCTTGCGCGGCGGCTGAATTGGCCGCGTCCGCGGCATTGCCCGAGCTGGCCGGCGAACTATTTTTCGCGTTGTTGGCGGGTTCGGCCTTGGCCGGTGCCGGTGCGCTTTGCTGCGCGTCGATGCTTTGCTGCAGCGTCTGCGAGAACGGTACGGCAGGCGCGGCGGAACTCGCCGACTGGCGGGCCGCTGCGGCCTTGCCCGTGGCGGCGCCCGGGCCCGAAACCGAGTCGAGGAAAGAGAAAAACGACATGTGATGCCCCTTGCTGCCGTGCGTCTGTCATCGTCTGGCGACGCATCGGATAAATCGATTCAATAATCGGACGGCCGGCGGTCCGATCCGGCCGGTCAGTCAATCAGTTCAAACTCTCCGCGCGCATGCGCAGGATCTTCGCGGCGTGTTCGTCGGATTCGCGCTGCTCGCGCTTGGCGGCCACGCGCGCTTCGGCGGCTTCCCCGCGCGCCTGCAGCACTTCGTAGGAGCCGAGCTTCTGCTTTTGCCGCACCCACTCGGGCTTGGCGGCCTCCACGCGCGAGGTGGCGGCTGCCAGGAGGCGCCGCTGCTGGTCGATGGCGGCATCGAGGGTATCGATGAACGCCTGGAAGTTGCGCCAGTTTCCGGCCGGCATGCCGGCTTGCGCGGAGTTCGAGAAACTTGCGTGATATTCGTCGCGATAGCGGATCAAGTCGGCCAACTGCGTCTCGATGTCGGCACGCTCGCGCTGTACACGTCCGAGCTGCTTGGTGGCAGCGTCCAGATCGTCCTGAGCGAGATCGACGAGCGTCTTGATCGGAAAATGCTTCGCCATCCTGTGACTCCTTGTTTGTCACCCATTTACTCGAACAACGCACCCAGCATCGTGAGGCTTGAATCGAATGCTGCGCATTCGCGAAAACCCTGCTGCAGGAAAGCCTCGATGCGCGGATAGAGCGCAATCGCCCGGTCCAGCAGCGCGTCGCGGCCGCTCGCGTAGGCCCCGACGTTGATCAGATCGCGATTGCGCTGGTAGCGCGACAGCATCTGTTTGAAAACACGCACGCGATCCAGATGTTTGTCGTCGATCAGTGCCGTCATCGCTCGCGAAATCGACGCTTCGATGTCGATCGCCGGGTAATGTCCGGCTTCCGCGAGCGTGCGGGACAACACGATATGACCGTCGAGAATCGCGCGGGCCGCGTCGGCGATGGGGTCCTGCTGGTCGTCACCCTCGGTCAGCACCGTATAGAACGCGGTGATCGAGCCGCCGCCCGCGGGGCCGTTGCCCGTGCGCTCGACGAGTGCCGGCAGCTTGGCGAAGACCGAAGGCGGATAGCCTTTCGTGGCGGGCGGCTCGCCGATCGCGAGCGCGATCTCGCGTTGCGCCATCGCGTAACGCGTGAGCGAGTCCATCAGCAGCAGCACATGCTTGCCCTGATCGCGGAAATATTCGGCGAGCGAGGTGGCATAAGCGGCGCCCTGCATGCGCAGCAGCGGCGAGACGTCGGCCGGCGCGGCGACGACGACCGAACGCGCGAGCCCGTCTTCGCCGAGGATCTGCTCGATGAATTCCTTCACTTCGCGGCCCCGCTCGCCGATGAGGCCGATCACGATGACTTCGGCACTCGTGTAGCGCGCCATTTGGCCGAGCAGCACCGATTTACCGACGCCCGAACCCGCAAACAGACCCATGCGCTGGCCGCGTCCGACGGTGAGCAGGCCGTTGATCGCACGCACGCCCACGTCGAGCACCCTGTGGATCGGTTCGCGCTGCAGCGGGTTGATCGACGGGGCCGAGAGCGGGGCGTCGGCGCCTGTGTCGAGTTCGCCGAGGCCGTCGAGCGGGCGCCCCGAAGCGTCCACGACGCGCCCGAGCATGCCCCAGCCCACCGGCAGGCGCTTGGCGCCGGCGAGCGGATCGGCCACCGGCGCGCTTTCGCGCGGAAAGACGCGTGCGCCCGGCAACAGGCCGGCGACTTCGGTCGTCGGCATGAGGAACAGTCGCTCCGCGGCGAAACCGACGACTTCGGCTTCGGCCATCGCGTACGGGCTGCCGGGCGGCAGCTCGATCATGCATTCGGCTCCGACGCCGAGCCGCAGGCCCACCGCCTCCAGCACGAGGCCGGCCGCGCGCGTGAGCCGCCCGCAGGCGGACAGCGGCCGGGCGAGCGCATTGCGCTGGCCCAGGCCGTTCAGCCGCGCGCGCCAGGCGGCGAGATGCGGATTGGCGGCCAGCGCGGGGTCGGGCGTCGCGAGCGGCATGCGCAACGTGGGCGCGGTAATCGCGCGGCGTCCACGCGAGAGCACGCCGGCATCGACGGGCGCCGTCTCGGGCGCGCCTTCGGGGCCGAACGAGGCGAGGGCGAGCTCGACTTCGAGCGGCGACATGCCGCTCGCGCGCAGTGCATCGACGGCGCGCTCGGTCACCATTGGGTCACCTTGCCGAGTGCCGCCGCCACGCGCTCCCAGCGCGATCCGATGGACGCGTCGATCTCGCCGCTCGCGGCATGCGCGCGGCAGCCGCCGCGCTCGATCGTGGCGTCGGTGCGCACGCTCCAGCCCAGCGCTTCGAGTTCTTCCTTCAAATAGGCTTCGACAACCGGCAGATCGGCCGGATTGACGACGAGTTGCGGGGCGCCCGTGAGCGCGGGCTCGGCGGCCAGCACCTCGCGCGCGCAGGCGACGAGCGCGACGGGATCGTGCGCGATGTGCTGCCGCACGACCTGCTGGGCGATATCGAGCGCCAGGGCGACGAGCGTTTCGGAGAGCTCGCTTTGCACGCCGTCGAGGGCGGCCTTGAACGATTCGGCGAGACTGGCCAGCCGCGCCGCTTCGGCCAGCGCTTCCTGACGGCCTTTTTCGAAACCTTGAGCGAGGCCTTGATCGAAGCCTGCCTGATAGCCCAATGCCTGGCCGGCCACGTGCCCCGAGGCGAGGCCCTGCGCGTGCGCTTCGTCGCGCAGGCGCAGCAGCTCGCGCTCGTGAGCGCGATCGGCGACGGGATCGGGGGGCGGAGGCGGATCGAACGAAGCCATCTCCCAGCGCTGGTACGCCGAGATCTGACCGTCGCTCTGACGCCCGGAATCAGACATATGCATCTTCCGCCTTTCCGCCAATCACGATCTGGCCGCTTTCCGCCAGATTGCGCACGATCTGCAGGATACGCCGTTGCTGCGTTTCGACTTCGGAGACGCGCACGGGACCGCGCGAATCGAGGTCTTCCGCGAGCAGCTCGGCCGCACGCTGCGACATGTTCGAGAGGAACTTCTGACGCAGCGCGGGCTGCGCGCCCTTGAGCGAGATGATGAGCGCTTCGGACTCCACTTCCTTGAGCAGGAGCTGGATCGCACGGTCTTCCAGATCGAGCAGGTTCTCGAAAACGAACATCTGGTCGACGATTTTCTGCGCGAGGTCCGCGTCGTACTGCTTGACGTTTTCGAGCACCGATTCCTCGTGCACGCTCGTCATGAAGTTCAGGATCTCGGCCGCCGTGCGGATGCCGCCCATCGGGCTGCGCTTCAGGTTGTCGCTGCCGGAAAGCAGGCCCGTCAGCACGTCGTCGAGTTCGCGCAGCGCCTGCGGCTGAATACCGTCGAGCGTCGCGATGCGCAGCAGCACGTCGTTGCGCAGGCGATCGGTGAAGCACGAGAGGATTTCCGAAGCCTGATCGCGGTCCAGGTGCACGAGGATCGTCGCGATGATCTGCGGGTGCTCGTTCTTGATGAGCTCGGCCACGGCCGGCGAGTCCATCCACTTGAGTCCCTCGATGCCGCTCGTATCGCTGCCTTGCAAGATTCTGTCGATGAGCACGCCGGCCTTGTCTTCGCCGAGCGCTTTGGTCAGCACCGAGCGGATGTAATCGCCCGAATCGAGCGACATCGCCGTGTGCTGCTCGGCCGCCTTGACGAAATCCTGCAGCACCGTTTCCACTTCCTCGCGCGTCACGTTCTTGAGCGACGCCATCGTCGCGCCGATCTTCTGCACCTCGCGCGGCCCGAGGAATTTGAATACCTGTGCGGCCTCTTCTTCGCCGAGCGACATCAGAAGCAGCGCGCTTTTGGTTACGCCTTCAGCGCTCATCGGACACCCAATTCTTGACGACGGTTGCTACGATCTTCGGATCCTTGCGCGCGATCGTCCGCGCGTAGTCGAGGTTCCGCTCGAATTTCTGCTTCTCGTTCTCGAACGCGAGCAGGTTGATTTCCATTTCGCTGTTTTGCTCGATGGCGTTCGTGACCGGCGATGCGCCGCCGTTCGCCGGGATGCCGTCGAGCAGCACCGGCTCGTCGGGTGTGCCGATACCGTTGCCGGCCAGCGCTGCTGCCTGGCTTCCCGGCGCGGGCAGCGGCGGGAACGCGCGCTTGAGCACCGGCTTGACCATGACCAGATAGAGGATCAGTGCCGCGATGCCGATACCGATCCACTTCGCCGCCTGGACAGCGAGCTCGATCATGTTCGGCTGGCGCCACCACGGCACGTTGGCGAGCGGATCCTCTTCGGTCGAGAACGTGCTGTTCACGATGTTCACGGAGTCGCCGCGCTTCGCGTCGAAGCCCATCGCGTCCTTGACGAGCTGGTTGACCTTGGCGAGCTCGTCGGTCGTGAGGGGCTGCATCGTGGCATGGCCCTTCGCGTCGACCACCCGCTTGTAGTTGATCACGACCGCCGCCGAGAGCCGCTTGATGCCGCCCATCGGTTGCTCCATATGGGAGACGCGCTTGTCGAGCTCGTAATTGGTGGTCGCGTTCTTCTGCTCGCTGATCGGCGTGGAGTTTGCCGAAGCCGTCGCACCGCTGGCTGCAACGATCGGTGCCGAAGCCGGCTGCGGCGGCGTATTCGAGAGCGCGCCCGGTACGCCGCCCGCGGCGCTCTGGCCGACTTCCGTCGCCGAGCTCGTCTGCTGGCTGCGGATCGCGGCCTGCTGCGGGGTGCCGTTCGGGCCGTAGGACTCGGCCGTCTGCTCGCTTTGGGAGAAATCGATGTCAGCACTCACTTGCGAGTGCGCGTTGCCCGCACCGAACAGCGGCGCGAGGATGGCGTCGATTCGCCGTTGCGTGTTGTGCTCGATCTGCTGAACGTACTTGAGCTGGGTCGCGTCGAGGCCGTTACCCGAGGCCGGTTGCGTGAGCAGATTGCCGTCCTGGTCGACGACGGTCACGTTCTTGAACGGCAATTGGGGCACGCTGGACGCGACCATATGCTGGATCGCCGATACCTGGCCTTCATCGAGCGTGCGGCCCGGGTAGAGGTTGACGAGCACCGAGGCGGACGGCGCTTCGCGCTCGCGTACGAATACGGTCGGCTTCGGAATCGCCAGATGCACGCGCGCGGCACGCACGACGGAGATCGACTGGATCGTGCGCTCGAGCTCGCCTTCCAGGGCGCGCTGATAGTTGACCTGCTCGGCAAACTGGCTGATGCCGAATTTTTCGCGGTCCATCAGCTCCATGCCGACGGAGCCGCTCTTGGGCAGGCCTTGCGAAGCGAGCCGCAGCCGCATTTCGGCGACTTGATCGGACGGCACGAGAATCGCGCCGCCGCTTTCCGAGAGCTTGTAGGGGACGTTGGCCTGCTGCAATGCAGCGACAATGGCGCCGCCGTCCTGATCGGAGAGGTTGCTGTAGAGAATCCGGTAGTCGGGCGAACGGGTCCAGAGAATGAGGGCGGAGATGGCGGCGATGAGGACGGCCACCGCGAAGATCAACGGTGCGCGCGGGTTGCCGCGCATTTGCGAAAGCGACGAGAAGCGCTGAGCGAGGCCGCCGAGTTCGGCGCCGCCCGCACCGACGCCGCCGGCGCCAGGCAAGGCGCCTGCCGCCGCCGCGCCGGGCTGCGCGCCCGCCAGGCTCATGCGAGCGTCGGGGTTGATCAAGGAATTGGCCTGCGAATCCATGCGTCGGGGTTCTCCGGGATGCGGGGGTGACCAACCGGCGCCGGCCCTGGAGCGGGCGCGGGTGGACACTTTCACGAGAAGGATTATCACCAGACGGCCCGCGGCGCTATCAGTCGAATAGAGCCGGGTTTTCCCCCTAGTTTCGCGGGTTTGGCAAAGGGGCCGCTGCTATGCTCCATTCCTGATCGGTGAATGGGTCGGCAAGCGCTGGCCTGCCTCCGATCATCGTTTCAGCCCTTTTCCCTCCCGGAGAAACTATGACTGTGCCAGTCAATCCGCTCGAATCGGCTCTCGCGCAGATGCGGTCGATGGCGGCCGAGGCGGCCGGCGGTGCCCGCTCGGTCACGCTTGGCGAGAAGACGGAAGCGAGCGGCGCCGGCAGCTTTGCCGCGGCGCTCAAGAGCTCGCTCGACAAGATCAGCGGCGATCAGCAAAAGGCGGTCGGCGAATCGCAGGCGTTCGAGCTCGGCGCATCGAATGTGTCGCTCAACGACGTCATGGTCGATATGCAGAAGGCGAACATCGGCTTCCAATTCGGCCTGCAGGTGCGCAACAAGCTCGTGACCGCCTATAACGAGATCATGCAGATGTCGGTGTGACGGGCGCACGCGGGGCCGCGCGTGCCTGGTAGAAAGGTTCGTAATTTCGTCTAAAGCTTTGGTCCGGTTGATCCGATAACCGCGATATGAGCACGGTGCGCTGGCTACGGGGTGCTGGCATGAGCGCTGTGCCGTACGTTTCGCAAGAAGCGTCGCTTTTCACGAATTTCCGCAACCATTGAACAAAATAGGAGAGGCGCCGATGTTTTCCCAAGGCCACGCTGGAGCGAACGCGTACGCGCGTGTCGGCGTCGAGACAGGGGTGATGGGCGCGAATCCGCATCAGCTGATCCTGATGCTCTACCAGGGCGCCCGGCGAGCCATTGCGCAGGCACGCATGCATTTGCAGCAAGGCAACATCGGCCCACGCGGCGAAGCCATCGGCAAGGCGCTTGCGATTATCGGCAGCGGCCTTCAGGCATCGCTCAACATGGAAGTGGGCGGCGAGGTTGCGGCGCGCCTCGACGCTCTCTACAGCTATATGACCCGGCGTCTCCTGGAGGCCAATCTCGAGCAAAGCGATGCGATGCTGCTCGAGGTGGACGGCCTGCTGGCGACGCTGGAGGAAGCCTGGATCGGCATCGGCGGCGAAATTGCGCGCGTCGCGGCCCAAGGTTCCCCGGAAGTTCAACGATGAACGCGACAGCAGAATATCTTGCGCATTACGAAGCAATCGCCGCCGTCTCGGCCCGCATGTTGGCCGCAGCCCGCAAGGCGCTCTGGAACGACCTGATCGAATTGCAGCAAGAGTATCGCGCGCTCGTCGATATGCTGCGGGAGATGGATGCCGGCGCGCCGCTCAGCGAAAACGAGCGCGGGCGCAAATTCGATCTGATCCGCCAGATACTGGCCGACGATGCCGCGATCCGCGATCTCGCCAATCCCGGCGTCGCGCGGCTATCGATGTTTTTCTCGGCGCGGCGCCCCGCGCACGTGCTCAAGGAATTGTTCGGCGCGCGCTAGGCGGCGCGGCGCTCATTTTATCCAAGGTCTTCGTACCGCCTCGTGCGGCGACGGGGCAGCTCAGGACCCTGCATGACAGGAATCGACTCGAGGCTGGCCACGGTGCTGGCGAGCCGCATCGACACCCTCATCGACAGTGTCGCTGCGGGCTCGCGCACGGCCGCCGCTCAGACGGGCGCGTCCACTCAGGCGAGCGATATGAGCGCGGCCCCCACGCTGGGTGCGCCGCTCGTCGAGACGCCGCTGCCGGCCTCGGCTCAAGCCACGTTGTCCGAAGTCGCGCTGACGCTCGACGCCATTTCGCGAATCGGCGGCGAGGCTACGCCGGCCGTGCTCGGCGAGACGCCGATCTGGCCGGCGCCGCCGGCCATCGATGCGCAAGCGGGTCTGCCCGAAGGACTCTTCGCCGCGACGGCGACGGCGGGCGAGGCAGCCGCCGCGGCCGATACACGAAGCGGTTCGGCTGCTCAGACAGGCGCGAGCGGGCCGTTCGCCGCCGATGCCCCCGCCTCGTCCGGTTCGGTTGCCCTGGTTGCATCGGCGGCGAACTTGCCCGTCGCCGCGCTCGCCAGTGCGTTGGCGAGCACCGTCGCCGAAACGGGTCTCTTCTACGAATCCCATCTGGCGCAGTGGCTGAGCGGCGGCTATCCCGCCGAGGCACTGCTCAAGGAGCCGCAAGCGCGGCTTGCCGCCGAGACCTCCCAGCTTTCGCTCGACTGGAGCGATGCCGACGACGCCGGCTTCGTCTCGGCCGGTCCGCAACTTTCCGGATGGGGCGGCGCGGCGCCGGACGGGGGCTTGTCCGGTATGCCCATGCCTGGGCACCCGGCTGCCGCGCAATTGCTGGCGTCGGCGCTCGCCTCGCAGGCGCGCTCGGACGCGGCCGCCTACGCGGGTGCGCGGCAAGTGCCTGGCATCTCGACACAGGTCGGTTCGGATTCGGACAAGGCGGCGCAGGCGCAAACCGGCTCGGCCGCGCGCGCATTGCAAGCGGGCGACGGCGCGCCGGGCTCGATTGCGGCGTCGATTCATCCCGCCACGATCCCGCTCGTGCGGCAGCAGCTCGATTTGCTCGCGACGGAGCAATTTCGCTGGAGCGGCGAGGTGTGGCCCGGTGCGAAGCTCGACTGGACGATCGAGCCCGACGACCCGCGCCGCGGGCGACCGGGCGAGGCCGATGCGGATAGCGAGCAGGCGTGGCGCACGCGGCTCACGCTGACGTTGCCCACGCTCGGCACGGTCGACGCGGATCTCATGCTGCGCGGTTCCCAACTGATCGTCCGGGTTCAGGCAAGCGCGGCGGGTGCGGCCCGGCTCGCGACGGGCGGCGCGGCCTTCGGGCGCAGGCTCGAGGCGGCGGGTATCGAGCTCGCGGGCCTCACGGTGAGGGAGATCGGCGGACCGGCGGCGGGTGCCGCGAGCGGCGCCGGGCAGGCCGCCACTTCGGCGTACGCCCGTGCTGCGGCGACGGCGGCCGAGGCGCAGGTACACGACACGGCTTCGGCCGGCGATCAATGGGAACGTGCGCCCGCGGGAACGGCGGCACCGTCTTCGGCGGCGCGCGCGCCTCATTCGCCGCTCGATCGTCTGTTCGGCGATCCGTTCGATTGGAGCGGGGAATGAGCCGCACGACGCGCAAGAGCGCGGCGGCGCTCGCCTATGACGCGAAGTCGGGAGATAGCGCGCCGCGCGTCATCGCAAAGGGCTACGGGCTCTTTGCCGACATGATCGTGCAGCGCGCCGAGGAAGCCGGGCTTTACGTTCACCGCTCGCCCGAGATGGTGTCGTTGCTGATGCAGGTCGACCTCGACTCACGCATCCCGCCGCAACTCTATCAAGCCGTGGCGGAGCTGCTCGCCTGGCTCTATCGGCTCGAAAGCGGCGCGAGCGATGCGGACGAAGCTTCGCCTGCTGACGCGCCCGATTCCACGCAACGGCAAACGGGGTCGGGTGAGGCGGGGCATCCGCCTTACCCGCTGCTTCCGGCCAATTGATTTTTAAGCATTCAACGCCGGGTGATTCAGGCCTTCCAGGCCTTCCATGATTTGGCGCCTTTACCGGTAGGCGCCGATTCCGCCACTGCCGCATGCTGGACCGAAGGGTCGCCGGGCTGGGGTGCATCGCTTTCGGCGCCGGCACCGTCGCTCGTCACATGGGCCGCAAAGCGCTTGACGAATTCGTCGGCCACTTTCATTACCGTGCCGCTCGTGCCGTTCGTCGAGCCGCGCGAGACGCACGACAACGTAGTGGACGCTTCGCCATCGGCTTCGAGCTCCAGGTGGGCGCTGCCTACTGCGCCAGCCTCGCTGCCGGCCTCGCTTTCGAAACGCAGCGTGCAGGCGCGCGGGGCCTCGCCACGGATCATTCGCATATGACCAGTGAACCGCGCTTTGACCCCATCCAGCGACGTATTGACGGCGAAGGCGAACGCTTCTTCGCCATCCGCAACGAGATGGTCGCATCCCGGGATCGATGCGCGCAGGACTTGCGCATCGTTCAGTGCATCCCAGGCGCGTTGTGGCGGTACGGGCAGCGTATAGCTGTGCGTCGATTCCATTGCATTGCCTCCCTCTCGTGAAAGTTCAAAGGGCGGCCGAGCCACCGGCCGGCCGCTTCCATTATGTACCTTGTGAGGCAGGGCGGTTCCGCGAATTGGCTGCGGCGCGACGCCGCCCCGCTCGGGGCGGGGCGCAACGCAAGAACGCGCGTATCAGCGCGGTACCGGGGCCAGATGCGAACGGCGGCGCGAATAGCCGAAATAGACGAACAGACCCAGCGCGAGCCAGATCAGGAACGCGGCCCAGGTAATCCACTGCAGGTTCACCATCAGAAACACGCACGCGGCGACGGCCAGCAACGGCAGCACCGGCACGCCGGGGCAGCGAAATGCGCGCGGCAGGTGCGGGTGGGTGCGCCGCAGGATCAGCACGGCGATCGACACCATCGAGAAAGCCGCGAGCGTGCCGATGTTGATGAGCTCGGCGAGCACATCGAGCGGCACGAGCGCGCCGATCAGGCCAAAGAACAGGCCCACGAGCCAGGTCGTCTTGAACGGCGTCGCGAAGCGTGGATGAACGCTCGAGAGCGACTTCGGCAACAGGCCGTCGCGCGACATCGCGAAGATGATGCGCGTTTGCCCGTAGCTCATGACGAGAATGACGGTGAGCATGCCGAGCACCGCACCGAGATCGATGAAGCCGGCCACCCATCGCTCGCCGGCCACTTGCAGCGCGTAGGAGACCGGATGCGAGATGCCCGCGAATTGCGCCGACGGCACGATCCCCGTCACGACGGCTGCCACGGCGACATAGAGCACGGCACATACGGCCAACGAGGCAATGATGCCGATCGGCAAGTCGCGCTTCGGATTCTTGACCTCTTCGGCCGCCGAGGAGACCGAATCGAAGCCGATGAAGGCGAAGAACATCACCGCCGCGGCCCCGAATACGCCGTGCCACCCATTTGCCATGAACGGATGCCAGTTGGCAGGCTGCACATGGAATGCGCCCACCGCGATGACGGCCAGCACGACGGCCACCTTGATCGCGACCATGGCGTTGTTCACGCGCGTCGATTCGCGCACGCCCACGGACAGCAGCGTCGTGATCACCATCATCACGAGAAACGCGGGCAGATTGAACAGCGTCACCGCGCCCGGCACCGTACCGGGTGCGGCGCTCAGGGCCAGCGGCAGCTTGAGTCCGAAGCCGGCGAGCAGCGACTGCAGGTAGCCCGACCAGCCGACGGATACCGCGGAGGTGGCGAGACCGTACTCGAGCATCAGGTCCCAGCCGATGATCCAGGCCGCGAGCTCGCCGAGCGTGGCGTAGGAGTACGTATAGATCGAGCCCGCCACGGGAATCGTCGAAGCGAATTCGGCGTACGCGAGACCCGCGAGCGCACAGGCGACGGCGGCGATCAAAAACGCGATCATCAGCGCGGGGCCGGCTTGCACGGCGCCCGTGCCGGTCAGCACGAAGATGCCGGTGCCGATGATGGCGCCGATGCCGAGAAACGTCAGGTCGAGCGCGCCGAGCGCCTTTTTGAGGCCGGTGCGCTCAGCGCCGGCAATCATCTGCTCGACGTTCTTTTTGCGGAAGAGGGACATGAAGGCGAATCTCCGAAATGCACCGGCAAGGTGCGTGTGCCGGCCACGTGAAAACCCGCAATTCTAGCGGATCGGCCTTGGCTGGATTGGAGACTCGTCAGAAAACTAGAATAATCGCTAGGACCGAGCGAGCACGCACGCACTGAAATGGTGCGCGCTGGCGCGACAGATGCCGATTCAGCTGTTCATGACCGGATTGAAGTCGACGAGGCGGTTGCTCATCACGTAGTAGGTCAGCTCGGCATTGTTGCGCAGCTTCATTTTTTCGAGCAGCCGGGTACGGTAGACGCTGACCGTCTTGACCGAGAGCGAGAGCGTATGGGCAATGTCGGTCAGCCGCTTGCCCGAAGCCAGCATGCAAAGCGTCTGATATTCGCGGTCGGAGAGTTTTTCGTGCGGGAGCTGGTCGCCGTCGAACGATACGTATTCGGCGAGCGCTTCGGCGAGCGCAGGGCTCACGTACTTGCGCCCGGCGGCGACTTGCCGGATTGCCTCGATCATCTGCGCCGCCGTCACCGTCTTCGAGAGGTACCCCGACGCGCCGGCCTTCAGCGAGCGCACGGCGTACTGATCCTCGCGAAACATCGAGAACATCATGACGGGCGTGCGCGGCGCGCGCCGTTTCATTCTTTTGAGCACCTCGACACCGTTCATGTCCGGCAGCGAAATGTCGAGCAGTACGAGGTCGAATGGCTCTCCGGCATCCACGCCCATCAGCGCCTGCGCGCCGTTGTCGGCTTCGACGACTTCACGCGCCACACTGTGATTGAGCAGAAGCTGCCGGACGCCCTGGCGCACGATCGCATGGTCGTCGGCGAGCATGATGCGTAGTGTCATGTGGCCTGCCTCGTCGCCAAGCCGCCCGCATCGGCGCGGGCGTCGCGTGCTTCCAGGATCGCGTCCCAGCCAAAACGCGCGCGTACCGTCGTACCGGGACCTTCGCCGATGCCTTGCGGCAAGCCATCGGCGAAGGCCCTGGAGGAACCGCTTGCGGGCGCACCGCGCGTGACGACGCGCAGCGAACCGTCGAAGGCCTCGCAGCGTGCGCGCATGCCTGCGAGCCCGAAGCCCACCGTCCGTACCCGATCGGAGCGTCGGCGGCGCCGGATGCCGCGCCCGTCGTCGCTGACGATCAGCGTGAGATAGCGCGCATCCGTTTCGATGCGCACGTCCGCGCACGAGGCCAGAGCGTGCTTCGCGACGTTGCTCAACGCTTCTTGCGCCACGCGAAAGACGGCGAGCGCCGCGCCTTGCGGCAGTTGAGTGAGGCGAACATCGGCGGCGCACACGACGCTCGTGCGCAAGCCCGTGCGTTCGGTGAACGCATGCGTCCAGTGAGCGAGTGCGCCCACGATGCCGCCCTCGAAGTGCGGTGCGTGCAGATCGGAGACGATACGATGGCTGGCTTCGCAGGCGGCTTCGAGCGAGCGTTGCGCAATGGCGAACGCCTCGGTTGCGCACACGTCGCGCTTGGCCGTCACGCTCGGCTGCACACCCGCAAGCGCAAAGCGCGCGGCGGTCAGCTCGGGGCCGACGCCGTCATGCAGCTCGCGTGCGAGATGCTCGCGGGCCGCTTCACAGGCCAGCACGAGTTCGCCGGCAAGCTCGCGCAGGCGTTTTTTCAGAGCAGCGACATCTTCCCCCACGGCTGCGGGGCCGGCCGGATCGGGCGGAAGGGGCGCCTCGAAAGAGCAGGCCATCGAGGTGGCCATGCTCTCGTCGTCGCGCGGGAAATCGATCGGACGTTCACTCATCGCGGAAAACGGCTTCTTCTAAGCTAAGCGGCTGGAAAACGGCGAACTACTGCTCGTCACATGCGCCGCGGAAAATCCCGACGCCGCCCGTAACGGTACTTACAACTTGTAGCAAGACAATTCCTAGGAGAAATCGTTTACATCCTACCGGCACCGGTCGGGTCGATCATATCTCAAAAATTAGGAAAAGATCAGACCTGACAAGACTTAGGCGACGTTCTTAATGTACCGATTGACATTTTTCGCGCGTTGAGATGTAAGACTAATTCCTACGAACAAACCTCGCCGAGCCATGTGTCGGGATGTAACAAAAGTAACAACGGCGCCCCCTCGCCGGCCCCTCGGCGGCCCGATGCGAGTACGAAAGGCGAAAAAAAAACCGGAGCCTCGGCTCCGGTTTGCACTCAGCGCGTAGCTTGCTCCGGCGTCAGCCGACGAACGCCTTTTCCACGACGTAGTGGCCGGGCTCGTTGTTGCTGCCCTCCTTGAACCCCAAACTGTCGAGCAGTTCGCGCGTGTCGCGCAGCATATGCGGGCTGCCGCAGAGCATGACGCGGTCGTTTTCGACCGAAAACGGAGGCATGTTCAGATCGGCGAAGAGCTTTTGCGTATCGATGAGCTCGGTGATGCGGCCGCGGTTATGGAACGATTCGCGCGTGACCGTCGGGTAATAGATGAGCTTGTCGCGGACCAGATCGCCGATGTGCTCGTGCGCGGGCAGGTGATCGGTGATGTATTCCTTGTACGCGAGTTCGTCCACGAAGCGGCAGGTATGCGTCAGCACGACCTTCTCGTAGCGTTCGTAGACGTCCGGATCCTTGATCAGCGACATGAACGGCGCGAGGCCCGTACCCGTCGAAAGCAGCCAGAGCGTCTTGCCGGGCAGCAGGTTGTCCGTCACGAGCGTGCCCGTGGGCTTCTTGCCGATCAGCACCTGGTCGCCGACCTTCAGATGCTGGAGGCGCGACGTCAGCGGGCCGTCCTGCACCTTGATGCTCAGGAACTCGAGGTTTTCCTCGTAGTTCGCGCTGGCCATGCTGTAGGCGCGGATCAACGGCTTGCCGTCGACTTCGAGCCCCACCATCGTGAACTGGCCGTTCTCGAAGCGAAACGCGGTGTCGCGCGTGCAGGTGAAGCTGAAAAGCGTGTCGGTCCAGTGGTGGACGGAAAGGACGGTTTGCGAGTTGAGATTGCTCATGGCTACTTGGACAAGAACGGCGTCGCCGGACGCAGAATCCGCTATTTTACCGCGCTTGGCGCGCCGGCGCTCAATGCGTCGTTGCGACGCATGGCGACTGGCGTGCCGTTGCCGTCCGGTTCAGCCGGCGAGCCGCAGCCGCGCAACGTAGGGGAGGTGATCGGAGAGCCACGCCGTTTCCTGCGTCGGAGCGATCCATTCGACCGGTGTCAGCCCGCGCACGAACATCTTGTCGAGCGCGAGCGCGGGCGAAAATGCCGGGAAGGTCCGCGCGGGCTCGCCGAGTTCCGTTGCGACTTCGGTCAGTCCGTGCTCGCGGAACAGCGGAATCGAATCGCTGCGCCAATCGTTGAAATCGCCGGCCAGCACGAGCGGACCGTCCGGCGCCTCGCGCGCGATCCAATGCGCAATCCAGTGCATCTGGCGCAACCGCGCCGAGCGCGTGAGCGCCAGATGCGCGCACAGCAGCGTCACCGAGCGGCCCGCGAACGCCGCGCGCGCGACGAGCAGGCCGCGTTTTTCGAAGCGATGCGCCGAAATGTCCCAGCGCCCGCCGAGATCGAGCGGATGCGGTGAAAGAATCGCATTGCCGTGGCGCCAGGACGGCTTGAACACATTCGGGCCGAGCGCGATGTCGAGCTCGAGCGCGTGAGCGAGTTCCGTCGCCTGGCATTCCCAGACGTCGGAAAGCGGTTCGTGCACGGGCGCGCCGAAGCTCGTCGCGAGGACCGGCCCCGGCATGCGGCGCGCCATCGCTTCTTGCAGAAAATAGGCGTCGGCGTGCGTCGATTCGACCCAGCGCTGCATGGCCTTCCAAGCCGTGAACCCGAGCGGCGAGCGCCCTTTGTGCAGGTTCCAGCTGACCGCGACGAAGTCCTTGTTGGCGCTCGCCGCCGCCTCGCGTAGCAGTTCTTCGGGATTTCGCATTGCACGCTGTTCCTGCTTCTCGATTGTCCTCAATGGGAGGCCACGCTCGCGCTCACGCGATAGACGAGCGTCGGATGCGCCTCGACGATGGTCCAGCTTGCCGGTTGGCCGGGCACCACGACAAGGCCGGGATGATTGGCCGCCAGGCGCCGCGGCTGCGGCGGCAGCGTGCAGCCTTCGGGCGTGCGCTGCGCCGTCTCGTCTTCGATCGTCTCTTGAGCATCGATTGCAAGCGTGATGCCGGACGGTTCGGCGGAGATAGGCGAAACCGTCAGTGTCCGCGCGAGATCGATGCGAGCATCGGGCTGATTTTTGCAACCGACGGCATGCACGACCTCGTGATGATGCGTGGCCGTGACGGCCTGGCCGACGGCTGTCGTGCCTTCGAACGTGTCCACGTCGCGGCCGTCGCGCAACACCTCGAGTCGCCACTGTACGAGGGTGGGCTCGGCCGGCGCCGGTGCTTGTACGGCTGGCGCCGGTGCGGGCAGCGGTGCCGGGGCTACCGTGGGTGCGGGCGGTACTGTTTGCGTCGGAGGGGCAGGGGCAGTTTGCGCCGCCGCCGCGAGCGCGGTACAGCACATGGCGCACGACACGATGAACCGCAATGCCCGCCTGGACCCAGCCGCCATACCGATTTTGCATCCCATTCGAAAGCTCTCCTTCGCGCCCCTTTTGTCGCCGCGGGCGCAAGCGCTCATCTTACGCCTAAGGCATCGGACGGCATTTCAGCGCTATTAGCAGCAACGGGCGCCCGCTGCTTGCTTTGCGCACGGAACTTGCGTCGCTACACTGGACTCGTTGTGAAACTAGCAAGCGAAATGCGCGCCGCCTTCAGGGCGCCGATGTTCCGGGGGACGACCCAAGACCGACGGCGGGCAGATTCGCAACAGTGAGGTGAGCGATGACGACAGCCATGGTCAAGCACGAACTTGCGGTCGCCTCGTTCAGCAAAGTCTACGATCTGGATCAGGTCGAGACGGCGCTGAACGAATTGGGAGAGAGCGCGAACGAGGCATTGCGCACGACATACGAAAAGATGCTGAAGGTCGGCAATATGCGCTTTTGTGTGAAGCCGAACCGGATGCCATCGATCGATGCGCTGCTCGACATCTTGCCGAATTTCGCCGAACCGCTCGAAGACGTGCGGCGGCAAATCGCGCTTTGCATCGAGACCGAGGACCGGCTCGAACTGATGCCGATCCTGCTGCTCGGCGATCCAGGCATCGGCAAGACGCATTTCGCCAAGGCGCTCGCGCGTCTTTTCGGCACCGCTTATCAATACGTGGCGATGAGCTCGCTCACGGCGGGCTGGATTCTGTCCGGGGCTTCTTCGCAATGGAAGAACGCCAAGCCCGGCAAGGTCTTCGAGACACTCGTGAACGGCAGTTATGCGAATCCCGTCATCGTCGTCGACGAACTCGACAAGGCCAACGGCGACTCGCAATACGACCCGCTCGGCGCGCTGTATGCGCTGCTCGAACACGAAACGGCGCAGTCGTTCATCGACGAATTCGCCGAAATTCCGATCAACGCTGCGCAGGTGATCTGGGTCGCCACGGCCAACGACGATCGCAGTATTCCCGAGCCGATCCTGAGCCGCATGAGCGTCTACGAGATCACGCCGCCCGATTCGGCGGGCGCGCGGCGCATCGCGCAGGCCATCTACGACGAGATCCGCTGCACGCATGCCTGGGGACAGCGTTTTCCAGCCGAGCTCGGCGACGATGCGCTCGATGCGTTGGAGCGGAGCTCGCCGCGCGACATGCGCCGCGCGATTCTGCAAGGGTTCGGCGCGGCGCGCGTCGATGGGCGCGATGCGATCCGCGCCGACGACATCCGGCTCGATCGCAGCACGCGCCGCCGCCCGATCGGCTTTTGAGGCCGACGATGCGCCGCATGCGCTCGCGCGCAGGGCGCGCGTCGTACAATCGCCGGGACGAGGCGCATCGGCGGCGATGTGCGGTCACACGAAAGCGCCTGCCTATCGGGGCACATACGCGAGCGGGTAGTTGACGCGAACGGGCATCGGGGCAGGCTGCGGCGGAAGACATGGACCAGATCGAATGTGTAGTGATCGGCGCCGGCGTCGTTGGTTTGGCGGTGGCGCGTGCGCTTGCCGAGCGCGGGCGCGAGGTGCTCGTGCTCGAGGCGACGCAAGCCATCGGTACCGGCACGAGCTCGCGTAACAGCGAGGTCATCCATGCGGGGCTCTACT
Source organism: Trinickia sp. (assembly GCF_057351765.1). Taxonomy (NCBI): domain Bacteria; kingdom Pseudomonadati; phylum Pseudomonadota; class Betaproteobacteria; order Burkholderiales; family Burkholderiaceae; genus Trinickia; species Trinickia sp. The sequence continues at coordinate 104,015 of NZ_JBMRBK010000044.1, forward strand.
ATCCGCGCGGCTCCCTGAAAGCAACGCTGTGCGTGCGCGGGCGCGAAATGCTGTACGAATACTGCGCGGAGCGCGGCGTGCCGCATCGGCGTTGCGGCAAATTGCTCGTGGCGACCGCGCGCAATCAGTTGCCCCAGCTCACGGCGCTTGCCGCACGCGGCAAGGAAAACGGGGTGCTCGATCTCATGCGGCTCACGGGCGAAGAGGCACAAGCGCTCGAGCCGGCGCTCGAATGCGTCGAAGCGGTGTTTTCGCCGCAAACGGGTATCGTCGATAGCCATCAACTGCTGCTCGCGCTGCAGGGCGACGCGGAGCGCAACGGGGCCGTCTGCGCGTTTCATGCGCCGGTGGAATCCATCGACGCAAGCGGTGGGCGCTTCGTCGTGCAAGTCGGCGGTTCGTCGCCGAGCGTGCTGTCTGCCGCAACGCTCGTCAATAGCGCGGGGCTCCACGCCAATGCGCTCGCGCGAAAGATTCGCGGCCTCGATGCGCGCCACGTACCGCCGCTTTACTTTGCGCGCGGCTGTTACTTCAGCATCTCGGGGCGCGCGCCGTTCTCGCGGCTCATTTATCCGATGCCCAACGAAGCCGGGCTCGGTGTGCATTTGACGCTCGATCTGGGCGGACAAGCGCGCTTCGGTCCCGACGTGGAGTGGGTTCAATCGATCAACTACGACGTCGATCCGCGCCGCGCCGAGAGCTTTTATTCGGCGATTCGCGAGTACTGGCCCGCGCTGCCCGATGACGCGCTGCAGCCCGCTTACGCCGGTATCCGGCCGAAGCTGTCCGGTCCGGGCGAACCGGCTGCGGATTTCGTCATTCAGGGGCCCTCGGCGCATGGCGTGCGCGGACTCGTCAATCTGTTCGGCATCGAGTCGCCGGGCCTCACCGCTTGTCTGGCCATCGCCGCGCGCGTGTGCGAGATCGTCGCGCGCACCTGAGCGCTGCTCGGCACAAACCCTGATCTCCAGTATGGCCCGCACTGCGCGGGAGATGGCTCGCTTCGTTGTATGCTGCCACTGCTGTCACAAGAGCAGCCGCCCGAAGTGGTTCATTACAACTATGGAGAGTCCCCTGATGAAATCATCTCGTCGTACGTTTTTGATCACGAGTCTCGGCGCCGCTTCGGCGCTCGCGCTGTCGCGTCAGGCATTGGCGGATGCGCCGAAAGTCACCGAGAGCGATCCCACCGCTCAGGCGCTTGGCTACAAGGAAGATGCAACGAAGGTGGACAAGGCCAAGTACGCCAAATACAAGGCCGGCGAGCAGTGCAACAACTGCTCGTTCTACCAGGGCAAGGCGACGGATGCCTACGGGCCCTGTCCGATGTTCGGCGGCAAGCAGGTCAACGCCAAGGGGTGGTGCAGCGCTTATAACAAGAAGGCCTGACAAGCAGACGTCAGCAGCCGGGCGGGCGGCCTGCGGCCGGGCGGCGCGCCGCTCGATCCGGCTTATCGCGGGTGCCGGCGCAGCCTTTCTCGCGGGCCGCGCCGGCAACGTGCGATCGATCAGATACGCGTAGCCAGGAACGTCATCGTGCGTCCCAGCGCGAGTGCGGACGCGCGCTGATCGTACGAGGCGCGATCGGTGCAATTGAATCCGTGGCCCGCGCCCGGATAGACGTGAAGCTCCGCATTCGCCTTGCCGGCGAAGCGCGCTTCGATCGTTCTGACGGCATCGATCGGAATCGAAGTGTCCCGATCGCCGAAATGAAAGAGAATCGGCACGTCGATGCTGTCGGCCTGATCGAGCAGATTCTGGATTCCACCGCCGTAGTAAGCGACGGCCGCGTCGGTCATGCTTTGGGCTGCCATGCGATACGCGAGCTGCCCACCGATGCAGTAGCCCACCGCAGCGACGGGGCCGGCCAGTTCAGGGCGCGCTTTCAAGGCGCGTACGCCCGCGCCGAGATCGGCCACCGTGCGATCGATATCGAGCGACTTCAGCAGCGACAGCGCCTTGTCCCGATCGGGTCCGTCATAGCCTAGTTCGATGCGTCGCTGGGTGCGCCAGAACATGTCGGGTACGAGCGCGACATAACCCGCGAGCGCATATTGCTCGGCGACCGAGCGGATATGTCCGTTCACGCCGAAAATCTCTTGCACGATGAGCACGCCGGGCCCGCGGCCCGCTCTCGGCAAAGCCAGGTAGCCGTCGAAGCGCTGGCCGTCGTCGCTCTCGATTTCGATCCATTGAGAAGTCACTGTCATCGTCGTTTCCTCATTCGTCATTCATCGTTCATCGTTTCGTTGCTCGTCCGGCTTCACCCAACCGGAGACGCTGCGCCGCCAGAGTTTGTCACTATTCGCGGCGGCTTGCCGAAAGCCGTGCCGCGCAGCCACCGGTCGCCGCAGTCACTGTTCGCCGCAGTGTTCACCGCAGTGTTCATCATAGGCCGCCGATCGTTCTTGCCTTTGGATCGAATCGATCTCGATTATTCATTTTTCGGGAGGGCCGTGCGCGCGTAGAGTAAGCGCGTAGCGTCCGCCAGAGGTCATGACGGCCATGAAACGAAAGGGGAATCGACCATGAGTACGCCGCGTTATCCGTCCGCGCTTGCCGAGCGTTTCGATTTGCGCTTGCCTGTGGTCCAGGCGCCGATGGCGGGTGCCTCGAATCCCGCGTTCGTCGCGGCGGCCTGCAATGCGGGGGCGCTCGGCAGTCTCGGCGCATCGGGCATGTCGCCCGACAAACTCGCGGCGGCCGTCGCCGAGATTCGCGCGGCGACTTCGCGGCCCTTCGCCGTGAACCTGTTCGTGCTGCAGCCCGCCTCGCCCGACGAAGCCACGGTGCGGCGCGCGCTCGAAGCCATCGATCCGTTGCGTGCGGAGCTCGGACTGCCACCCGGGCATGCGCTCGATCGTTATGCGCCCGATTTTCGCGCGCAATTAGAGACATTGATCGAATTGCGCGTGCCCGTCGCGAGCTTCACGTTCGATGTGCTGAGCGCGGCCGACGTCGCGCGGCTGAGGGCAGCGGGCAGCTATGTGATCGGCACCGCGACGCACGTCGCGGAAGGCGTTGCCTGGCGCGATGCGGGGGCCGACGCGGTGGCCGCGCAAGGCGGCGAAGCCGGCGGCCATCGCGGCACGTTCATCGGTGCCTTCGAGGATGCGCTCGTCGGCACGATGGCGCTCGTGCCGCAGCTCGTCGATGCGCTCGGCGACGTGCCCGTATTGGCGGCCGGCGGCATCATGGACGGGCGCGGCATCGAGGCCGCGCTTGCGCTCGGCGCCCAGGCCGCGCAGATCGGAACCGCCTTTCTGACCTGCGCCGAATGTCCGATTCCGCAGGCATGGAAGGCACGCATCCTCGAAAGCGAAGACACCTCGAGCACGGTGACGCGCGCCATCTCCGGCCGCCATGCGCGCGGTATACGGAACGGTTTGATGAGCCGGCTCGGCGCGGTGGCGGAACGCATCGCTCCGTATCCCGTGCAGAACGCGTTGACGCAAGAGCTGCGTCAGACAGCCGGCCGCGCCGGGCAAAGCGATTATTTGTCCCTGTGGTCCGGCCAGGGTGCGGCGCTTGCGCGCAGACGCCGCGCCGGACTTACGGTGGGCGAGCTCATCGATGCGCTCGAAGCCGAATGGCTTGCCGCCAGCCGCCGGCATTGAGCGGCGCAACGGGGCAACGCCCGCGTAAAAGCGGCTTACCGATGGCAAACCGATAGTGAAAGGATGCGTTGAGCATCGCATCGGCGGATGTCATCGGATTGCCGCATTCGGGTTATCCGCATCGCACATACGGCATATTGGCTTTGAAAGAAAACGATTGCCATCGAGAGTCTATACGCGTAAAACCCGCACTGGCGCTGCGTTAGCGGCGGGTGTATACCGATAGCGCACGCATAGTCCGGCGACCGACTATTAGTAGTCGTCCCGATTCTCAAAAAAATCCCCAACTTTAATTTGTTGCCCTACACTTGCGCGCAGCACGAGGCGTGGCTTGTCACGAACTGGCCGGCTCGCGTGCCAGACCAAGTGCATGACGATGCATTCCGGTGTTCTCGCTCCTCGGATCGATCGACACGATATAAGACGAAGGCGGGGTACGGGCGGGGATGCCGTTTTTGGGACCGAAACTGGAGACTTACATGAAAAGCAAGATGCAAAAGGTGTTGCCGATCAGCGCGGCGGCGATGTTGTTCGCCGCGATGGCAACGGGCGCAGTGGCGGACGAGGTCGTCAAGATCGGTCACGTCGCTCCGCTGACGGGCCAGATCGCCCACCTCGGCAAGGACAATGAGAATGGCGCGCGCCTTGCCGTCGAAGAGATCAACGCCAAGGGCCTCACGATCGGCGGCCAGAAGATCACGCTCCAGCTCGATGCGCAAGACGATGCGGCCGACCCGCGTCAGGCCACCCAAGTGGCGCAAAAGCTCGTCGACGACAAGGTTGTCGCGGTCGTGGGCCACTTGAACTCGGGTACCTCGATCCCGGCGTCGAAGATCTACAGCGACGCGGGCATCGTGCAGATTTCGCCGTCGGCGACGAACCCGCAGTACACGCTGCAGGGCTTCAAGACGACGTACCGTGTGGTGGCGACGGACGCTCAGCAAGGTCCGGCATTGGCCAACTACGCGCATGACCAGCTCAAGCTGAAGAAGGTTGCCGTCGTTGACGACGCCACGGCATACGGCCAGGGTCTCGCGAACGAGTTCGAGAAGAAGGCGAAGGCGCTCGGCATGACCGTCGTTTCGCACGATGCGACGAACGACAAGGCGACCGACTTCCGCGCCATTCTGACGAAGATCAAGGGTGAGAACCCCGACGCGATCATGTACGGCGGCATGGACGCTACCGGCGGCCCGTTCGCCAAGCAGGCGAAGCAGCTCGGTCTGCGCGCGAAGATTCTGGCGGGCGACGGTGTCTGTACCGACCAGCTCGCGCAACTCGCCGGCGACGCGACGAGCAACGTCGTTTGCTCGGAAGCAGGCCGTTCGCTCGAGAAGATGGGCAAGGCCGGCGAAGAGTTCCAGGCCAAGTTCCAGAAGCGCTTCGGTGTGCCGATCCAGATTTACGCGCCGTTCACGTATGACGCCGTGTACATCATCGTCGATGCGATGAAGCGTGCGAACTCGACCGATCCGGCGAAGATCCTCGCCGCGATGCCGTCCACCGACTACAAGGGTGTGATCGGCGAAACGACGTTCGACTCGCATGGCGACCTCAAGCATGGCGTGATCTCGCTGTACCACTACAAGGATGGCAAGAAGACGCTGCTGAACGAAGTGGCGATGTAATCGACGCCATTGCCGTGCGCTGACGGGCCGCTCCAGGCGGCCCGGGCAGTAGCTACAAGAAAGCGCGTGCCGCTCTCGCGGCCACGCGCTTTTTTTTTACGGCCCCAGTTAGCGCTTCAGCGCTTACTGGGGCCCAATGCAGAGCAACGGCCCCAGTTAGCGCTTCAGCGCTTACTGGGGCCCAATGCAGAGCAACGGCCCCAGTTAGCGCTTCAGCGCTTACTGAGGCCCAATGCAGAGCAACGACCACAGTTGGCGCTGTAGCGCATTACCGCGATCTCGCGCTTAGATTCCCAGCCGTTTCAACACCTTCGGTCCGATCAAGGCCACGAGCGCGGCACAGACGGCGACGACCGCGAGACCGATAGACAGGTTCGTCGCCTGCGCCACGCCGCCGATCAGCACGGGACCGACGAGCAATCCCACGTAGGCGATGCCCGCGACATGGGCGAGTCCTTCGGCCGAATGAATGCCTTTGACGCGCATCGCCGCGGCAAAGAGCACCGGCATCATGTTCGCCAGGCCGAGCCCCATCAATGCGAATCCCGCGAGCGCCGTCACGGTGAACGGCAGCACGAGCGCGCCGATCATGCCGGCACAGGCGACCGAGGCGCTCACGAGCACGAGCTGCACCGCGCCGAATCGGGCTCTGACGGCGTCGCCCGCGAACCGGCCGGCCGCCATCGCCCCTGAAAACGCCGCGTAGCCCGCGCTGGCCGAGGCCGGCGTCGCGCCTACGACATCGCGCATGTAGACGGTGGCCCAGTCGTACATCGCCCCTTCGGCGACGAGCGCGATCAAGGCGACGATGCCGAGCGCCCAAAGCGCGGGCGTGCGCCAGCGGTTGCCGCGCGAATGCTTCGTTTGCGGGTGATCCTGAAGGGCGACGTGCGGCAAGGTCCACGGCGACGCCGCGAGGAGCATAGCGGCGCCGACGAGCGCTGCGAGCGCGAGGTGCAGCGCCGGCGCCATGCCGGCGGAAAGAAGTGCGCCGCCGCCCGCGGCGCCGGCCATCCCGCCGATGCTGAACATGCCGTGCAGCGACGACATGATGGGCCGGCCCAGCGCGGTCTCGACGGCGCTCGCTTCGGCGTTGATGGCCACATCGAGCGTGGCCATGCCGGCGCCGAACAGCGCCAGCACCGGCAGCAGCAGCCAGTAGGACGGCACGACGAGGATCAGCGCGGTACATGCCGACATGAGCAGGCCGCCCGCCAGGCAGGCGCGCCGCGTGCCGACGCGCGCTATCCACGTTCCGTTGACGACCATCGTGACGATCGAGCCGCCCGTCAGCGAAAAGAGCGCGACCGAGAGCCAGGCCGCGTCGAGGTGGAATTTGTCGCGCACGGTCGGGACGTGAATGCCCCACGAGGCATAGACCATGCCCGCGAAGAAGAACAGCACCATCGTTGCATAGCGTGCACGCTCGCGCGCGGCGACGGGCAACTCGCGGTGCGCGGCGGGAGGCAAGGGGGATTCGGACGTGTCGGACACAGTCGGGTAGGCAGAATGTGGGAAAGCGCGGCCATCGCCCACGCACTGCAATAAATGTCGGGCGAAATGCGTTGCGAGCCGCTAGGATGAAAGCCGAACGGAAGATTCTAGCCGAGCGCGTCGTGGCTTGCCCGTGGCCGGGCCTTCGGCTGGGTCCGCGGACTCGACCTGTAGCCGACAAAGACGCTCGAGCGCTAATTACCAGGGGAACACCTCGATGAACATTCCAGCTCATGCGCCTTTACATTCGCTGCATCGAATGCCGGTGGGCACGCTGGCCACGCATTCCCGCGAACCCGACGGTTTTCCTTTTCCGACCATGTTGCCGTTCGCGACCGATGCGCGGCATCGCCCCACGATTCTCGTGAGCCGGCTCGCCGAGCACACGCGCAATCTGCAACTCGATACTCGCGCTGGCTTTCTCGTCGTCGAGGCGCCCAACGAAGCCGTGCTCGACGGTGCGCGCGTCACGCTGATCGGGCGGTTCGTGCCGGTAGCGGCCGACGAGGCTAACGCCGTCGCGCGCCGGTATTTGCGCTATCACCCGGCTGCGGAGCGCTATCTGGGACTGGGTGATTTCTCATTTCTCGCGATGGACGTCGAACGGCTCCGATTCATTGGCGGATTTGGCGCAATGGGCTGGTTGAACGGCGACGAGCTCGACCCGCTCGATCCCCTTTCGGACGAAGACGAAATGTTCCTGACGCGGAAATTCGAGGCTGATGTAAAACGCACATCGAACTTCGAATTGGCCGGTATCGATCGCTATGGCGCCGATTTGAAAGTTGCCGGCGAGCGCCGGCGCGTAATCTTCGATGCGCCCAAAACGACGCTCGAAGAACTCGAACAGGCGCTTGTCGAGCGCCTGCGCGAGAGCATCGATTAGCCGCGGGAGCGCGCCGCCGAAGCGCCTTGCGCCGTTGCGGAGCTTGCATGGCAGGCTCGCGGTTCGCCAAAAACTGTCATCCGATGAAACGTTTTTAATGAGATAGCCGGGCAGAGGTTTCATCTGCGGAGAGATATCGATGGCGTGCGGCGGCGCTGACTGAAAATGATCAAGTGAAACCCCTATTGGGTAAATCCCTCATCAATGTGCGGGGGCGCAATGTATGAAAGAAAAAGGAAAGCGCAGATTTCAAAAATTGGGTTTTTTGGGCTTTTCCCGGGGATGATTTTTGTGCTAATCTCGCCACGAAATATCCGAGGCACAACGTATTGAGATGGCTAACCGGCGTGAGATCGGTGTCATTTACTGAAACCACAAGGGAAAGTATGTCTTCTTACAAGGAACTTCTCGCACAACGCGAAAAGCTGGAGAAGCAGATCGAAGAAGCCAAGGCGCGCGAATACGCCGAAGTGTTGAACGAGATCAAGCAAAAAATGGCCGACTACGGCATTACGCTCGCCGAGCTCGGCGGCCGTAAGCAAGGCAAGGTTGGACGTCCGCGCGCAGGCGTTGCGCCCAAGTATCGCGATCCTGAGACCGGGAGTACCTGGTCGGGCCGCGGCAAGCCGCCGCGCTGGATCGCGGGTCAGAATCGTGAAGAATTCCTTATTCAGAAGTAAGGTAATCCTGAATCGAAGCCAATTGGGGCGGCTTTCAAAAGCCGCCTCGGGCGAACAGAAAGCCGCGCACCCAAGAGGATGCGCGGCTTTTTATTCGTCTAACGATTGTTCGCGGTAAGCCGACTTCGGAAGCGGCATGAATAAACATGCGGCGGCGACCACTGCGCGGGTTCACTCGCGAAACACGAATGGTTTGCGTTCTCATAACCGACTGATTTAAAAGCGAATTTTTGTTCGACTACAGCATTTCCGCAAGCGGCTTGATAGAATCGGGGTGATTGCCGACTGTCATTTCAACCGTTAGCCGATGCACCCTCACATCGACGTCGATCCTGGCGTAAAACACGCCGTCGCACGCAAGACCACCTATGCGAGCGTCGCGCTGAATCTTCTCCTGATGACGCTGCAAATCGCGGTCGGGCTGGTGGCGCATTCTCAAGCGCTGGTGGCCGACGGCGTGCATTCGCTCGCGGATCTGATTTCGGACTTCATCGTGCTCGTGGCCAATCGGGCGAGCGCCGAGAAACCCGATGCCGATCACAACTACGGACACGGGCGCTATGAAACGGTCGCCTCGCTGTTCCTCGGTGGGCTGCTGGTGGCGGTGGGGGTGGGCATGCTCTGGCGCGCCGGCACGCGGTTGGCCGATCTCGAGAACATCCCGCCCGTGCATATCAGCGCGCTGGCCGTGGCCGTGCTCGTGCTGTTTTCGAAGGAGGCGCTGTTCCGATACATGCTGCGCGAGGCCGAGCGCGTGCGTTCGGCGATGTTGATCGCGAACGCATGGCATGCGCGCTCCGATGCGGCGTCGTCGCTTGTCGTCGCGCTCGGTATCGGCGGGAGTCTCGCGGGCGTGCGGTTGCTCGACCCGATCGCCGCGGCGATCGTCGGCTTTCTCGTCGCGCGCATGGGTTGGGTGTTCGGCTGGAACGCGCTGCAGGATCTGTCCGATCGAGCACTCGACGAAACCTCCACGGCCGATATCCGCAAGCTGCTGATGACCACGCCGGGCGTGCGCGACGTGCATGAATTGCGCACCCGCAAGATGGGCGACTTCGCCCTCGTCGACGCGCATATTCTCGTCGATCCGCTGATCTCGGTTTCCGAAGGGCATTACATCGCCGAGTCGGCGCGGGCGCGGGCGCTGACGGACAAGCGCATCATCGACGCGCTGATTCACGTCGACCCGGAAAACGATGCCGTGAGCCGCTCCACGACGCGCCTGCCGACGCGTGCGGCCGTGGTGGCGCTGGTCGATGCCGAGTTGGCCAAACATGGGCTGCGTGCCGCGGGACTGAACGTGCACTACCTGAGCACGGGACTCGATGTCGATATCACGCTGGCTGCCGATGCACTCGCCGACCGCGAGCACGACGAGGATCTCGCGAAACGGCTGGACCTGAGCGAACTGCAGGCGCGTCTTGGGGCGCGCCGCATCACGGTCCAGCGGCGCGTCGAGAGCGCGTCGACATCGCCTGCCCGGCACGCTTGAGGGATACGGCGGCAGGCGGCGGTGGGCTCGCGCGATGCGAGCCCAGTACCAGCGCTCCGCTCGGGATCGCGGCGCCTGGACCGCTTATAGCGGCAGTTGCGTATCGAACTTGATCTCGCGTAGCACGACGCTCGTACGCACCTGAGCGACTGCCGGAATTTTGAAGATCCGGTCGTGCAGGAAGGCGTCGTAGGCCTTGATATCGGCCGCCACGATTTTCAGGATGTAGTCCGATTCTCCAGTGGTGCTATAGCACTCGGTGACTTCGGGACAGGTGGCGATTTCGCGTTCGAACTGTTCGACGCCGCCTTCCGTGTGGCGCGTCAGATGGATGTGGGCGAGGGCGCAGACGTGCAGGCCGAGCTTCTCGCGGTCCAGCAGCGCCGTGTAGCGCTGGATGATGCCGGACTGCTCCATGTCCTTGATGCGTCGCCAGCAAGGCGTACTGGAGAGCCCGACCTGGTCCGAGATCTCCTGCACGGAGCGGCGTGCATCGAGCTGCAGCAGGCGCAGTATTTTTTGAGAGAAGGTATCGAGCGTCATCCGCGCCTCCGAGTTCGGCCGCCACATTCTGGGATGGTAGTGGCGCACGAAACAAAAGGCAATCGAATGAACGGAAACTGAGGGAGATTACCTAATTTGGCGGGCTCTCGGTATCGTTTTGTGCTGCGGCGGCGACCGCTGCGTCATCGGCTTTCGATGCCGCCAGCGGCGCGGCCTTCTGCCACGCGCGCAGGTCGGTCAGCATGTTGCAAAAGAGCGCCCCTTGCTCGATGGCGTCGTCGAGCGCCACGTGCGTATGGGGGTGGTCGTCGAACCAGTGCTTCGGCATGCGCGGCTTGATGCACTTGCGATAGGGCAGGCCCGTCATCGCGAAGGCCAGCGTCTTGATGTCGAGCGCCGACCATGAAAACGGACAGCGGCCGGCAAAGCGCATCATGTACCAGAACATGAACGTGAAATCGAAGCCGGCCGGCATGCCGACGAAAACCGGTTTGCCCGGCAGCGCTTCGACCCATTCGACATAGGCCGGCAGCGCTTCCTCGGGGCGCCGCAGATCGCGGCGGCAGGCTTCCCACGCCTCGCGCTGCGTCTTCCACCAGGCCGCCTGGACCGGATGAGCCGCGGCGCCGGGCAACGTTTCGAGGTTCGCCGAGAACGTGGCGACCAACTGCTTGTCGGGCGTATAGGCGGCCGACGCGAAGCTGAGCATCGAATGCGGGCCGGGGATCGGGCCATCCGCTTCGATATCGGTACTGACATAGATTTCTGACGTCACGCGCTGACTCCGTCGGCGACATAAGGGTTCGAGCGCCGCTCCTCGCCGAACGTCGAGGTGGGCCCGTGGCCGGGGACGAACGTGATGTCGTCGCCGAGCGGCCAGAGTTTCGTGCGAATCGAGCGGATCAGGTCGGCATGATTGCCGCGCGGAAAATCCGTGCGGCCGATCGAGCCCGCGAACAGCACGTCGCCCACGAACGCGATGCGATGCTTCGTGCTGACGAAGACGATATGCCCTGGCGTATGGCCCGGGCAGTGATAGACGTCGAGCGTTTCCTCGCCGAAGCTGACCGTATCGCCATCGGTGAGCCAACGGTCCGGCTCGAACGGCTCGGCCGGCGGAAAGCCGAAGCGCGCGCTTTGCGCCGCGAGCTGATCGAGCCAGAAGCGCTCGTCCACCTGCGGGCCTTCGATCGGCACGCCATGGTTCGTCGCGAGCGTCTTGGCCGCGCCGCAATGGTCCAGGTGGCCGTGCGTGAGGAACACCTTTTCGAGCGTCACGCCTTCTTTCGTGAGCGCGCGCTCGATCAGCTCGATGTCGCCGCCCGGATCGACGGCGGCGGCGCGCCGCGTCGCCTCGCAAACGAGGATCGAGCAGTTCTGCTGAAACGGCGTGACGGGGATGACGAAGACCTTCATAGGGGCGATGGCGCGGCGCGCAGCATCGCTGCAGGCAGCCGGAGGAAACCGAAAGCGCTCATTGTACCGGGGGGACCCGCTTCACGCCGGTCGGCGGAATGGCCAGGTCGCAGACGTCCCATCCAATGCGCATTGTTGCGATCATAGGAAGAATCAATGAGGGCAGGTATCCGGGATGCTCGATTCCCCGCGGTTTTTGGTACAATACCTCTCACATGGCGCGGTCCGACCGCGCTGCCGTTTATTGATCGGTCCCATTTCCAGGTTCTGCGGGCCGATCGCTCTCAATGCGAAGCCGTCAATGTAGCGGCTTCGATCTGTATCGGCATTGTTCGATGCACACGTCTTGACCGGCCAGGCGCTACGCGTCTGCCGCAGCCAACAGGCTGCATAGCCGGTCAGGCCAACGCCGCCGTTCCTCGCGTCAGTCGACGCGCCAGAACGTGCAAGTCATGTTCGACGACGACGGCGTGTGGGGTCTGGTCAAGCTGTTGGGGACAGTCGCGCCAGACGTGAATACCAACCGGGCAACTTGCGGCCGAGTGTGGCCGCACCCGAGCGCCAGTCCGCGCACCGTTTGCATTCGTGCTTTCGGTGGTGCGCGTTTTGGCGTCCGGATGCCCGAGCCGCTTCGCGAAGGGATGTTTCGACGCGTCGCGGCTCGACACTGTGGCATGCACGTCATATGAACATCAATCGATTCCGCCGATGGCTGGGTACCGTTTCCGTCGTCGCCGTAGGGTTGCTCGCGGGTTGTGCCGCGCAGCCAACGCAAACCAGCAATGCAGGTGCCAGCGGTGCACGGCTCGCGACACGCGCGGGCGCACCGATGGGTTACGGTGAGGCCTCGGCCCAACCTCAGGCGCCCGATGTGGCGCCGAAGCTCGCCGATGCCAAGCCGCTCGACGAGGACATTCCCGACGTCTCGAGCTTCAAGCAGAGCGGGCGCGCGTCGTGGTACGGCAAGCGCTTCAACGGCCGCAAGACCGCCAGCGGCGAGCGTTACAACATGCATGCGATGACGGCCGCGCACAAGACGCTGCCGCTTGCCTCGTATGTACGCGTGACGAACACGTCGAATCAGAAGTCGGTCGTCGTGAAGATCAACGATCGCGGGCCCTACGTGCGTGGGCGCGTGATCGATCTCTCGTATGCGGCTGCGCGTGAACTCGGACTGCAAACGGCCGGGACGGCCCACGTGCAGATTCAGGGGCTCACGCAGGAAGAAGCGCAGGCGAGCCGTGCCGAGGTGCTGGCTTCGGCCGGTCCGCAACGGGACATGGTGCCGGCGCATCCTTGATACACGCTCGAGCGTTGGTTTGATCGAAGGGCTGCCGAGTGCGGCCCTTCGTCGTTCTTGTCTCTCGTCTGTTTTTCTCAGTCTTTCTTGAGTTCCAGCGCGCGTGCGTAGAGCGCATGACGCGAGGCCCCCGTAATCGCCGCCGCGACACGGGCCGCGCCGCTCACCGGAATTTCCTCCAGCAGCAGGGCCAGCAGCGCATCGTGCGCAGTGGCGTCGTCGCTGCCTTGCTCCGCCATCGCCCCTTCCACGACCAGCACGAACTCTCCGCGTTGGCGGTTTGCGTCGTCCGCGAGCCACGTTGGCCCTTCGGCCAAGGTGCACGCGTGAAGCGACTCATGTAGTTTCGTCAACTCGCGTGCGATCAGGATGCGCCGCGCGCCGCCGAATGCATCGGCGAGCGCCTGGACCGTTTCGCCGATGCGATGCGGGGCTTCGTAGAACACCATCGCGCGCGTGTGGTTGACGAGCGGCTGCAGGAACGCTGCGCGTTGCTTCGTCTTGGACGGCATGAAGCCGAGAAATGTGAACGTTGCGGCCCAATCGCCGGCGACTGAGAGGGCCGTTGTGATTGCGCTTGCTCCTGGCAGCGGTACGACGCCGAAGCCCGCCTCTCGCACCGCTTCGACGAGTTTTGCACCGGGATCCGAGATGCCCGGCGTGCCGGCGTCCGAGACGTAGGCGATGCGCTCGCCCGCGCGCAGTTGTTCGACGATGCGTTCGGCCGATGCGCGCTCGTTGTGTTCGTGGACCGCGACGAGCGGCTTGCTTATGCCGTAGAGGCCCAGCAACTGTGCCGTGTTGCGCGTGTCTTCGGCCGCGATGCGATCGACGAGGCCGAGCAGATGCAGCGCGCGCAACGTGATGTCGGCGGCGTTGCCGATTGGCGTCGCAACGACGTAAAGCGTCGCGGCCGGGTACTGCTGGCGCTGCGCGAGTTCGAGGAGGTCGGACATGAAACGAAGGGCGCTGCCGTGCGAAGCGAGGCCGCCATTGTGCCACGGGGCTGGCGATGAACGCGGCGCGGTGACGGGGCCGCCCGACAACTTTTGCGGGCGAGCTCAGTCGAAGAGGCTTGGCAGCGTATTCGAAGGTTTTGCGCTCGAGTACTTGCAGCGTCAGCGGCTGCGTTTCGTCGCGCGCAATGTCACGTGTCGAGGCGGAGAGATCGATCTTGTCATGCGGGAGCCCGACGGCGTGCTGGTTTTCGTCGAAGTGCGCGCGCGGGCGGGCAGCCGGTATGGCGGGGCCGTGGCGAGCGTCGGGCGGGAGAAGCAGCGGCGGATCGTGCGTGCCGCGCAATATTTTTTGGCGAAGCGGGGCGATACGACGAGTGTGTGCCGCTTCGATATCGTCGCGTACGATGGCCGGCGCATTGCCTGGTTGCGCGATGCTTTTCGAGCCGACGGTTTTAGCTAAGGGTGATGTCGAGCGAGTGCGTTAAACTTGCGCGCTGATGCGATGCAATGCGGCAACCGGTGCGCGAAGGCGTGCCGAACAAGTAGAGAACCGATGTCAGTCGAACGGATTCAACAGCATTTCCGCGATAGCGCGGCCCTGCAACTCGAAGCGATGAATGCGCTAGCGATGCCGATTGCGGCCGCAGTCGATACGATGTTCGGCGCGCTGGCGAACGGCAACAAGATTTTGGCGTGCGGCAGCGGCGTTTCCGCGGTGGAGGCTCAGCGTTTTGCCGCGCAGTTGACTGCTCGCTTCGAGCGCGAGCGCCCAGGGCTGCCTGCGATTGCGCTGACGGCCGATGCGGCCGTGTTGACCGCGCTTGCCGACGAAGAGGGCGGTTTCGAAGCCGTGTTTGCGCGGCAGGTTCGTGCATTGGGACATGCCGGCGACATCTTGTTGGCCGTGACCGCGACGGGCGATTCGGCTAACGTGCTCGCTGCGATTGGCGAGGCGCATGAGCGCGAGATGTTCGTGATTGCGCTGACCGGAGCGGCGGGCGGCAAGATTGCCGAGTCGCTCGCCGAGACCGATATTCATTTGTGCGCGCCGACCGAGCGCGTGGCGCGCATCCGCGAAGTGCACTTGACCACCATTCATTGCCTGTGTGACGGCATCGATGCCATGTTGCTTGGCGAAGACTGACCAACGTAGAAGGAGAGTTCGTTGATGAACGCGAATCGCGTCACGAAGACGCTGGTGCGGGCGATGCTCGCTGCGGGGATGGCGGCGTCGCTGGCCGTAACGTTGCAGGGTTGTGTGCTGGCCGTGGCCGGCGCTGCGGGCGGCGGGGCGTTGATGGCGACGGACAGGCGCACGCTGGGTGCGCAGACCGAGGATCGCGAGATTCAGGTCAAGGCTTATTCGCAGATATCGAGCGATCTTCCCGATGGCTCGCATGTCGATGTGACCGTGTTCAATCGGCGGGTGCTGTTGACGGGCGAGGTGCCGGACGACCGGTCCAAGCAGCTTGCCGAGGCCATTGTGAAGGCGATCAACAATGTCGATGCGGTGATCAATGAGCTCGCGGTGGCGCCGAAGAGCGATTTCACGGATCGCGCCAATGATTCCTATCTGGTTGCGCGTGTGAAGACGGCGCTGATCCAGGAGAAGGGGATTTCCGCGAATGACTTCAAGGTCGTCAGCGAGCGCGGGAATATCTATCTGATGGGGCTCGTGACGCAGGCTGAGGGGAATCTCGGTGCCGATGTGGCTAGCCGCGTGCCTGGGGTCAAGCAGGTTGTGAAGGTGTTTCAGTATATTCAGCCCGGGGAGCAGCCGGCGGTGGCGGCTGCGGCGCCGGCAGCTAGTGCGCCGAGCTCCGCGCAGTCGGCCGCCGCGGAGCCGACGGTCGGGGCGGTGCCGAGTTCGTCGATTACCGCTCAGCCGTTGCAGCAGCAATCGCCTGCGCCTGTTTCGGATTCGACGCAGGTCCGGCCCGGGAACGCCAAGAAGAGTGCTGCGCAGTGAGGGTGGGGTTCGTCGCGGGTATTGTGGCGGCTGCGTTGGGGTTCTTTGTGCAGGGTGCGGTGGCTGCCGATGTGCCGACGGGGCTTGTCGTTGCGCGTAGTAATGCTTGTCTCGGGTGTCATACGGTGGACCGCAAGCTCGTTGGGCCCTCGTTTCGGCAAATCGCCGAGAAATATAAAGGCGATCCGCAGGCCGTTGCCAAGCTTTCCAAGAAGGTCAGGGATGGTGGTTCCGGGGTTTGGGGTGTCATTCCCATGCCCTCGCATCCTCGGATGAAGGATGAGGAAATTCAGACGGTTGTGAAGTGGGTGCTGGCTGGGGCGCCTGAGGGGGCTAAGTAGTGGTTTGGCCCGGGCCGCCGGTGCCGTTGGTCGGGGCACTTGCCTCGACAGTTCCTTGTGCTAGAATCTTCGCTTCGTTGGGGCGGTAGCTCAGCTGGGAGAGCGTCGCGTTCGCAATGCGAAGGTCGGGAGTTCGATCCTCCTCCGCTCCACCAACGGATTCAAGGGCTTACAGGCGGGTTTCTGTAGGCCCTTTGTGTTTCTGGGTGCCGTGTAACGCTATGTAACGCGATTTGGTCAATGTCGGTCAA
>NZ_JBMRBK010000045.1:0-7389 GCF_057351765.1 Trinickia sp.
GCACAGCAACAAGTCATGCCTGATGACCATAGCGAGTCGGCCCCACCCCTTCCCATCCCGAACAGGACCGTGAAACGACTCCACGCCGATGATAGTGCGGATTGCCCGTGTGAAAGTAGGTAATCGTCAGGCTCCCTCTGCCAGGCGGAGTGCGCACCTCAGTGCCCACTCTGACCCACGCAACGTGCATGAAAACCCCCGGCCCGCCATCGCGCAGCCGGGGGTTTTTGCTTTGGGCGCCCGACGGGACCGACCGCGCTTAGCCCCGTCTGTCCCAATCCCGGCTAACCGTTTTTGCCGGGCGCCAGGAATCGCTGGGCGAGCCGTACCCAATACGTCGACCCAACCGGCAACAACGCATCGTTGAAGTCGTAGCTTGCGTTGTGAAGCATGCAGGGCCCGGCGCCATGTCCCATCTCGCGGTGCATGCCGTCGCCGTTGCCCAAAAACGCGTAACAACCTGGCTTCGCCTGCAGCATGAACGAGAAGTCCTCGGCGCCCATGGTTGGCTCGATGGACGTATCTACCCGGTCGGAGCCCGCGACCTCGCGCATGACCTCGGCGGCAAAGCGCGTCTCTTCGGAACTGTTGATCGTCGGCGGGTAATTCCGATGGAATGTCACAGTAGCCGAGCAATCGTAAGCCGCAGCCGTCGCTTCCGCGATCTTGTGCATCTTCGATTCGATCAAATCGAGCGTTTCCGTCGTGAATGTGCGGACCGTTCCCGCGAGCCACGCTTCGTCGGGAATCACGTTGACGGCATCCCCGGCATGGATCTGAGTAATCGAAAGCACCGCCGTATCGATCGGTTTCTTGTTCCGCGTGATGATGCTCTGAAGCGCATTCGCGATCTGGACCGCCGCAAAAACCGGATCGCGGCCGTTATGCGGCAGCGCTGCATGGGCGCCCACGCCGCGAACATCGATCCGGAATTCGTTGCTCGACGCCATGATCGGCCCCTCGGTGACGCCGAAAGACCCTTCCGCCAAACCCGGCCAATTGTGGATGCCGAACACCGCGTCGACGGGAAACCGGGAAAACAGGCCGTCCTCGATCATCGCTCGCGCCCCGGCTCCGCCTTCTTCTGCCGGCTGAAAAATAAAAACGATCGTACCGTCGAATTCACCGTGTTTCGCCAAATACTGCGCCGCGCCCAGCAGCATTGCGGTGTGTCCGTCATGCCCGCAGGCGTGCATCTTCCCCTCGTTCTGGGAACGGTGGCCGAAGCTGTTGAGTTCGTGGATCGGCAGGGCATCCATGTCGGCGCGCAGGCCGACGGACCGAGTCCCGGTGCCGCGCTTCAACACCCCTACAACGCCTGTTTTGCCAAGCCCGCGGTGAACTTCGATGCCCCATTGTTCGAGCTGCCTCGCAACAAGCTCGGAAGTGCGGACTTCCTCATAGCGCAATTCCGGATGGGCATGGATCGTTCGTCGTAACGACTGGATTTCCTCGCGCGCAGCGAGGACTTCAGGAAGGAGTTTCATGATACGTTCGACTTCGGTAAGTGGTTCGAGACTGAATAGCCGTAGTCCGATCCATTCTACGCCGAACTCGATCACCGCCAATTTGGCCGGGCCACCGCGGCGGAAGTAATAGAATTGGCGGCACTGGCTCATCGCATCGCCAAGGAACCTTCCTCATGAACGCTCCCCTTGAGTTTGCCCGCGCGGTTTGCCCCCACGATTGCCCCGATACCTGTGCGATGCGCGTGACCGTCGTGGATGGGAAGGCTGTCAAGGTAGTGGGCGACCCCGATCATCCGCCCACACAGGGCGTGCTTTGCACCAAGGTGAGCCGGTATCCCGAACGCGTCCACCATCCCGCACGGTTGACGACTCCGCTCAAGCGAGTCGGGAAAAAGGGTGCGGGACGATTCGTGCCCATCGGCTGGGATGAAGCGCTGACGCTGGCGGCCAGCAGGCTGACCGAGGTCGTCCGCCGTGAGCCGGAAGCCCTGGTGCCGTATAGCTATGCCGGCACGATGGGATTGGTCCAGGGCGAGAGCATCGCACAACGGTTCTTTCATAAGCTCGGCGCATCGCGGCTCGAGCGGACGATTTGTTCGGCAGCCGGCGCAGCCGGCCTGCGCTACACCTACGGTGCGAGCGTGGGCATGCACCTCGAGTTCTTCGAGCAAAGCGAACTCATTCTGATATGGGGCGGCAATCCGATCGCCTCGAGCCTCCACTTCTGGACTCGCGCCCAGGAGGCGAAGCGCCGCGGCGCGATGCTCGTTGCCATCGACCCTTACCGCTCGCTCACGGCTGAGAAGTGTCATCGTCATATTGCGCTGCGTCCCGGCACGGACGCCGCACTCGCGCTCGGCATGATCAACGTTCTCATCGCCGAAGATTTGATCGATCGCGACTATGTGGACGCTTACACGGTCGGTTTCGACGGGCTGCGTGACCGCGCGCTGGCTTACTCTCCATCGCGTGTCGCGCAGATCTGCGGCATCGAAGAAGACCAAGTCGTCGAACTCGCGCGTCTCTATGGAAAAACGCGCAAGGCGGCCATCCGGCTCAACTACGGCATGCAGCGCGTGCGTGGCGGTGGAAACGCGACGCGCGCCATCGCCTGTTTGCCAGCGCTGACCGGAGCCTGGCGCGAGCCCGCCGGTGGCCTGCTGTTGTCGGCATCCAATTGGGCTCCGGTCAACCAGCAGGCGCTGCAACGGCCCGATTTGTTGCCGGGCTGCCCGACGACGCTACCGCGCGCCATCAATATGAATGCGATCGGCGATGCCCTGCTTCATCCGGGTGACGCTGTCTTCGGCCCGAAAGTCGAAGCCATCGTGGTCTACAACTCGAATCCGGTTGCGGTTGCACCCGATTCCGAGCGCGTGGCGGCAGGCTTTGCGCGGGAAGATCTATTTACGATCGTGCTCGAGCACTTCCAGACCGATACCGTCGATTACGCCGACCTCGTTCTGCCCGCGACCACGCAGCTCGAGCACCTCGACATTCACAAGTCGTACGGCCACACCTACGTCATGCTGAACCAGCCCGCGATTGCCCCTGTCGGACAAGCCCGGCCGAACAGCGAGATATTCCGCGGCATTGCGCGCCGCATGGAAATCGATGAGCCCGCGCTTTATGAAAGCGACGAAACCGTCGCGCGCGCCGCCTTGCGGTGGGACGATGCGTCGCTGCGCGGCGCCTCGTGGGAGGCGCTCGTAAAGCAGGGCTGGCTCAAACTCGACATCCCCGAGGCACCGTTTGCCAAGGGCGGTTTTCCGACGCCCTCGGGCAAGTGCGAATTCGCCAGTACGTTGCTCGCCAAGGAAGGGCGCGATCCGCTGCCGGACTACCTGCCGCCCTATGAATCGGCCGAGGCCGCGCCGCAACTGGCGGCCCGCTATCCGTTGGCCATGATTTCGCCGCCGGCGCGTAACTTCCTGAACAGCAGTTTCGTGAACATCGATAGCCTGCGTGCCACGGAGGGCGAGCCGCATCTCGACATCCATCCGTGCGATGCAGCACCGCGCGGCATAGCGGATGGCGATATCGTGCGGGTATACAACGACCGTGGCTCGATGAAGGCCCGGGCGCGGGTGACCGACCGCGCACGCACGGGAGTGGTGGTGGGCCTTTCGATCTGGTGGAAAAAGCTCTCGCCCGACGGCTGCAATGCCAACCAGGTGACGAGTCAGGCGCTGACCGATCTCGGGGGATCGGCGACTTTTTACGACTGCCTGGTCGAGGTGGAAGGCGTCCGAGTCTGACGCCCGGCTCCCCACTTCGAGTTGGAAGTCGATGTCTAATCCGGTTGTTTCGCGGGGGGCGACCGGCTAGGATGCGCTTTTTCGCACGATCATTCGAAAAACAGGGAGACGCCGCATGGAAAAGATCTGGTTGAAGTCGTATCCGCCCGGCGTCCCCGCCGAAATCGATGCGACAAGCTACGACTCGGTGAGCCAGATGCTCGAAGAAAGCTTTCGCGAGCACAGCGGCAAACGCGCTTTTGTGTGCATGGGCAAGTCGTTGACCTACGGCGAGCTCGATGCGATGTCGCGCAGACTCGGCGCATGGTTTCAATCGAAAGGGCTGGCCAGCGGTGCGCGCATCGCGATCATGATGCCGAATGTCCTTCAATATCCCGTCGTCATCGCTGCCATTTTGCGGGCCGGCTATGTCGTCGTGAACGTCAACCCGCTCTACACCCCCCGCGAACTCGAGCACCAGCTCAAGGACAGCGGCGCGGAAGCCATCGTCCTGCTCGAAAACTTCGCCGCAACGCTGCAAGCGGTGGTGAGCCGTACGGCGGTCAAACATGTGGTCGTCGCGTCGATGGGCGATCTCATGGGTGTGAAGGGCGTAATCGTCAATTTCGTCGTGCGACGGGTGAAGAAGATGGTGCCTGCGTGGAATCTGCCCGGGCACGTCAAATTCAACGAGGCGTTGGCCACGGGGGCACGACAGCCATTCGCGCCCGCCCGGCTAAGCCGTTCGGATATCGCGTTCCTGCAATATACGGGCGGGACGACCGGGGTCGCAAAGGGCGCGACGCTGACGCACGGCAATATCGTGGCGAACGTGTTGCAATCGGCCGCCTGGCATGAACCGGCCCATGCGCTGCATGCGGACGTCGAGCAGATCATCAACGTTTTCGCATTGCCGCTCTACCATATTTATGCGCTGACCGTCTGCTTCTTGCTGACGGTGCGAAGCGGAGGCCTCGGCATTCTGATCCCGAATCCGCGCGATATCGGCGGCATGATCAAGCAATTGCAAGGCTACCCGATCAATACCTTCCCGGCCGTCAACACGCTCTACAACGCAATGCTCAATCATCCCGATTTCGGCAAGCTCGATTTCTCGAAGCTGCTCGTCGCCAATGCGGGAGGGATGGCCGTTCAGGACGCGGTCGCGCGGCGTTGGTTCGAGCGTACCCATGTGCCGATTATCGAAGGCTATGGTCTGTCGGAAACTTCGCCGTCGGCGGTGTGCAATCCGGTTACCGCCACGGAGTACAGCGGCACGATCGGTCTGCCGCTGCCGTCCACCGAGGTGTCGATTCGCGATGACAACGACAACCCCGTGCCCGTCGGACAGCCCGGCGAGATTTGCATTCGCGGTCCGCAGGTGATGGCGGGCTATTGGAATCGGCCCGACGAGACGGCCAAGGTCATGACGGCCGACGGGTTTTTCAAGTCGGGCGATATCGGCGTGACGGATGACCGACGCTATTGCAAAATCATCGTCCGCAAGAAGGACATGATTCTGGTTTCCGGCTTCAACGTCTATCCGAACGAGATCGAAGACGTGGTGGCGCAGCATCCGGGTGTTTTCGAAGTCGCAGCCGTCGGCGTGCCGGACGAGCATTCCGGCGAGGCCGTCAAGCTCGTTATCGTCAAGAAGGACGCCGCGCTCACGGAAGCCGATATCCTGGCTTTCTGCAAGACGCAATTGACCGGATACAAGCGGCCGAAGATCGTCGAGTTCCGCAGCGAACTGCCAAAAACCAACGTCGGTAAAATCTTGCGCCGCGAACTGAGGGGCGATATTGCGCTCACATCGACGGCCACGCCTTGTACCCCCGTTGCGGCCGAACGTCACGGGTGAGGACTTGCACCTCGCGTAGCACACCTTTGCGAACATCGTCTAAAATGCCCGGTTAGCCCCTCTTTTGCACTGATCTTTGCGAAAGCTGGGGCGCAATGAAGTCGCCACGCGCGTCTTGCGCTGGAGACTACGCAAGGGAGAATCGGATGATATTGGACGAATGGGTCACGGAATTCGACCGTGGGCTGCGTTCGATCGCGGGAGTCAGCCGGATGAGCCGGCCGGTGCCGACCGCCCCCGCCGGCGCGGAAATGACGCTTGCCGAGCGCGCGCACGCGGCCGGCCTCATGCGCGTCAACCATGTGGGCGAAATCTGCGCCCAGGCGCTTTATCAGGCTCAAAAACTGGCCACGCGCTCGCCTGCGCTGAAAGACGCGTTCGAGCAGGCGGCCCGCGAAGAGGAAGATCATCTCGCCTGGACCTCGCATCGCCTCAAGGAACTCGACTCACGTCCAAGCCTGCTCAATCCGCTTTGGTATGCCGGTTCGCTCGCGATCGGATTGGCGGCGGGTGCGCTCGGGGATAAAGCGAGCCTCGGATTCATGGCGGAGACGGAACGGCAGGTCGAACACCATCTCGATGGGCACCTGCAATCGTTACCTGAAGCCGATCTCTCCTCCCGCGCGATAGTCGACCAGATGCGTGCCGACGAGATGAAGCACGCCAAAGCCGCTACCGATGCGGGCGGCGTCGAACTGCCTTTCCCGGTTCGGGCACTGATGCGCGCCGCATCCAAAGTCATGACGAGCACCGCCTACTACATTTGAAGCACCTGAAACGCTAGCGATTCCGATGGGGCGGCGCGAGGTCCGCCGCCCGCGTCGAGTGAGCACTGCCTCTCCAATTTCCGCGCCGTTCTCCCCGCATTCCGCCACCTCTCAGCGCTTTTCGGCCCGACGCTTATTGCGAGCTTCTCAGGTATCACCTTCACAAGATGCAGTAGTTCATTCATTTTTAACGCTTTTCCATTTTAAGCGCCACGTGAACGGTGACACGTAAGTCCTTGTTCTTACAAACAAAATTAGTGGAAAAAACGGGCTTCTCCCTTGACCGCCCCATGCCCTTACTCTAAAGTGGGAGACAGTGTGAGAAAGTGTATTTTTGTGGATTGATCCGACCTTTTTCGATCGGATTTCGAGTGTGACGGATGGGGCGCGCGCCCCGAGGGGAAGAGGACGTGTTCCAAGGGGCGTCGGCGCTGACGCTCGATGCGAAGGGCCGGATGTCGGTGCCCTCTCGTTATCGCGAAGCGCTGCAAGGCGAGGCACAAGGACGGGTGACGCTCACAAAGCACCCGGACGGGTGCCTTTTGCTTTTTCCGCGCCCCGAGTGGGAAGTGTTTCGCGCCAAGATCGCCGCGTTGCCGATGGACGCGCACTGGTGGCGGCGCATTTTCCTCGGTAACGCTTCGGATATCGATTTGGACAGCGCGGGGCGCATTCTCGTCTCGCCCGAATTGCGCATGGCCGCGGGCCTGGAAAAGGAAATCATGTTGCTCGGCATGGGAAGCCACTTCGAACTGTGGGATGCGCAGACGTACGCAGCCAAGGAGCAGGCGGCGATGGCGCAGGGCATGCCGGACGCGTTGAAGAATTTCACGTTTTGATCGCGGTTTGAAATAGGACGCTGCGATGGAAAACGAATTGCAGCACCGCACGGTGCTGTTGGATGAAGCGGTGAATGCGCTGGTCACACGCGTGGACGGTGTCTATGTCGACGGCACGTTCGGTCGTGGCGGTCACAGCCGCGCGGTGCTTGCGAGGCTGGCCGAAACAGGGCGCCTCGTCGCGTTCGACAAGGATCCCCAAGCGATCGCGACGGC
>NZ_JBMRBK010000046.1:0-7545 GCF_057351765.1 Trinickia sp.
GGTGGAAGTCATGGCTTGCCTCATGCGCTGCGTCCTTTCAGGGCGAACAGCCCCTGCGGACGCTTCTGGATGAACAGCACGATCAGCACGAGCACGGCAATTTTCGCGAGCACGGGGCCCGAGAACGGCTCGATCGCCTTGGCCAGCAGCCCAAGGCCGAAGCTGCCGAGCACCGTGCCCGCAAGCTGGCCTACGCCGCCGAGTACGACGGCCATGAACGAGTCGACGATATAGCTTTGCCCGAGATCGGGGCCGACGTTGCCGATTTGCGAGAGCGCGCAGCCGCCGAGCCCGGCAATGCCGGCGCCGAATGCGAACGCGTATGAATCGATGAGCGCTGTCTTGATGCCCACGCAGGCGGCCATATTGCGGTTTTGCGTGACCGCGCGCACGAAGAGTCCCAACCGCGTGCGCGTCAGCACGGCCCACGCGATGGCGATGACGGCCAGCGAGAAAGCGAGAATCGTGAGGCGGTTGTACGGCAGGATCAGATCGGGAAACAACGCGACGCCGCCCGTCATCCAATGCGGATTGGCAACTTGCACGTTTTGCGCGCCGAAGATCGAACGCGTTGCCTGCATCAGCACGAGGCTGACGCCGAACGTCGTCAACAGCGTTTCGAGCGGTCTGCCATACAGATGCCGGATGACGAGCCGCTCGATGACGATGCCGACCGCCGCCGCGGCGAGGAACGCCGCGGGGACGGCCACGAGCGGATACCAGTCGAAGGCGCCGGGTGCGTAGCGTTGAAAGACGTTCTGCACGAGGTAGGTGGCATACGCCCCGATCATCAGGAATTCGCCATGCGCCATGTTGATGACGCCGATGACACCGTACGTGATGGCGAGCCCGAGCGCCGCGAGCAGCAGCACGCTGCCGAGCGAGATGCCCGCGAAGATCGTTCCGGCGATGCGGCTTTCGCGTGCCATCGAATCGAGCGCGTCGATCCCTTTTTGCGCGGCTTCGCGCACGCGTGCGTCCGGTTCGGCAAAACTGCCGTCGGCCTGTTTCGCGACGAGCGGACGCAGCAGGAGATACGTGTCCGGGTCGCGACGGGCCGCGACGAGCGTAGCGGCTTCGAGGCGCTTGGCCGCATCGCGGTCGGAAAGCGCCGTCATGGCCCAGAGCGTATCGAGGCGCCGCTTGAGCGCCGGATCGGTTTCTTTCGCGCGGGCGCTGTCGATGAGCGGCTTCATCGACGGATCGGGGGTGGCGAGCAATGCCTCGATCGCTGCGCGGCGCGCCTGCGGGTCGGGTGAGGCGAGCCGAAGCCCCGCCAGCGCGCCCGATACCTTGCTGCGCAACAAGTTGTTCAGCGTGATCGGCTGTGCATCGCCGATTGCGACTGTCTTACCCGTTATCGCATCGCGGGCGTGGTCGGCATCGTCACTGTCCTGAATCAGCACCTGAGCCGATGTGCCGGCCAGCGCGCGATTGTCGGCCAGTGCGTTGAGGACTGCTAACGAAGCAGGATCGTGCATGGCGACGAGCTTGTCGATGGCCGCCGATTTTTCTTCGAAATCGTCGCCTGCGAGCGGTGCGAGCTCGGCGGGCGTCAGCGCATGAGCGGCGCTGACGACGAGCGCGAACAGGAGCGGCGCAGCGCACAGGCAATAACGTAAGCGAGCGATCATGAATGACGCGCCGTGGGAAGTTGAGCGGGAATGCGTGATGCGATTCGAGAGAGCGGGCGCGGCGCGGCGACGCGTGCGGCGCGCCCGCTCTTTCAGAGCGGCATCAGGTGGGCAACGAACGCCGTGTTATGCGACGGCGCGCCGGCGCAGGAAACCGGGAATCGAGGCAACCACATCGGGCTTGCCCTGGTTCCCGGCGATATACGGGCTCCACGGTTGCGCACGGATGGCCTGCTTGGTCTTCCAGACCACGTTGAATTGGCCGTCGCCGCGGATTTCGCCGATCATCACGGGCTTGTGCAAATGATGGTTTCCGTCCATCGACAGGACGAAGCCGGAAGGCGCATTGAACGTCTGGCCGATCATGGCCGTGCGTACTTTGTCGACGTCGGTGCTCTTGGCTTTTTCGACAGCCTGCTTCCACATATGGATGCCGACGAAGGTCGCTTCCATCGGATCGTTGGTGACGCGCTTCGTGCCGCCCGCCAGCTTTTGCGAAGCCACCCATTCCGCCCACTGCGACTTGAACTTGGTGTTCTCGCCGGCTTTGACGGACATGAAGTAGTTCCATGCGGCGAGGTGACCGACGAGCGGTTTCGTATCGATGCCGCGCAGCTCCTCTTCGCCCACCGAAAACGCGACGACGGGCACGTCCGTGGCCTTGAGCCCCTGGTTGCCGAGCTCCTTGTAGAACGGCACGTTCGAATCGCCGTTGATCGTCGAGACGACCGTCGTCTTGCCGCCTTGCGCGAAGCTCTTGATGTTGGCGACGATCGTTTGATAATCGCTGTGGCCGAACGGTGTGTAGACCTCCTGGATATCGGCGTCCTTCACACCCTTCGCATGGAGGAACGCGCGCAGGATCTTGTTCGTCGTGCGCGGATAGACGTAGTCGGTGCCGAGCAGGAAAAAGCGCTTGGCCCCGCCGCCTTCGGGGCTCATCAGATACTCGACAGCGGGAATCGCCTGCTGGTTCGGCGCTGCGCCCGTATAGAAGACGTTGCGCGACATCTCCTCGCCTTCGTATTGCACGGGGTAGTAGAGCAGCCCGTTCAGTTCCTCGAAGACCGGCAACACCGATTTACGCGACACGGAGGTCCAACATCCGAACACGCATGCGACCTTGTCCTGCGTCAGCAACTGGCGGGCTTTCTCGGCGAACAGCGGCCAGTTCGAGGCCGGATCGACGACCACGGGCTCGATGGGCCGGCCCATCACGCCGCCTTTGGCGTTGATGTCGGCGATCGTCATCAGCGCGGTGTCCTTGAGCGACGTTTCCGAGATCGCCATCGTGCCCGACAGCGAATGCAAAACGCCGACTTTGATGGGGCCTTTCGATTCGGCCCGTGCAAACGGAATCTGTCCTGCCAGTGCGAGCGCGCTCGATGCCGTGCCGAGCTTCAACAAGCTGCGACGTTTCATGTGCTTCCCCTTGCCGTGGGTGAGATGCGATTTATAGGGATAGGACTGCTAAATAAACGGCCGAAGAGGTGCTGCCTCTTGGGCCCGCCGACCATCGCAAGCTATGTGCCAGCGACGAAAACGGCGCGCACGCACAGCGTTGGCGCGAGAGAGCAAGCAGGTGAGTGGCGGGAAAGCGCGAAATTGGTGCGCGATGCGGGCGCGCGCGCCTCTTTGCGGTGCCTCGCGCGCAGAGATGAGGCGCGGCGTGAGTGAAGATGGTGAAGGGTGCAGCTCGCTGAAAGACAAAACGCCGGCGACGGCCGGCGTTTATAGATCGAGCTCGGAAGGGTTGCTTCGGTGTACTCAGTAAGTCGGCACGGCCGGATCGACCTGGCGCGACCAGGCGTCGATGCCGCCTTGCAGGTTGAACACCTGCTTGAAGCCGCGCGATTCGAGGAACATCGCCACGTTCGCACTGCGAGCGCCGTGATGGCAGATGCAGACGATGGGCGTCTCGTCGTCGAGCTCTTCGCTGCGGGCGGGAATCTCGCGCATCGGAATCGAGACAGTGCCGCCGATGGCGGCCGTGGCGAGCTCCCACGGCTCGCGCACGTCGAGCAGCACGGGCGAGGGGCGCGAATCGTCAGCCAGCCAAAGGGCGAGGTCGGGGGCGGTCACGTTTTGCATCTGGGCACTCGGTCGGATAGGCGATAGGCGGGGCGGCAGTGCCGCCCCCGCAAGGATTGCGGCCTTTGTCTGGGTCAGAACTTGAAGCGCGGCGGCTCGACGGCGTTGATGAGCGGCTCGACATACGTTTCGAAGACGTCCGCCACGCGAAATTGTTTCTCGTCGATGCGCGTGATGATCTGGGCTTTCATGACCGGCGCAACACCGACGAAGGCGGCGAGGCGGCCGCCGACCTTCAACTGCTCGAGCATTTCCTGCGGCAGCACCGGCAGACCGCCGGAGACACAGATGATGTCATAGGGCGCCGCGCCGATCCAGCCGCGAGCGCCGTCACCGGTTTCGACCTGGGCGTTCAACACGCCGTTCGCGGCGAGGTTCTGCTTCGCCAGTTCGGCGAGTTCGGGCTTGATGTCGATCGTCAGGACGTGGCGGGCACGATGCGCGAGCAATGCCGCCATATAGCCCGAGCCCGCGCCGATTTCGAGCACGCTCTCGTGCTTTTTGACGGCCAGATCTTGCAGCACGCGCGCTTCGACGCGCGGCGCGAACATGTGCTGGCCCTCGGGCAGCGGCAGTTCGAGGTCCGCGAAGGCGAGCTCGCGATAGGCGGCGGGGACGAAGTTTTCGCGTTTGACGATCGAGAGCAGATTCAGCACATCCTGGTCCAATACATCCCAGGTGCGGATTTGCTGCTCGATCATGTTGAAACGGGCTTGCTCGATGTTCATGGCGGCTTGACGGGCTTGAGACGAAAGCGGTTCGACAGCTTGAATGAGAGAAACTGCGGGATTGTACCAAACCGCCGATCCGCGCCGGGCGGGGCACGCCGGCCGTGGCGGCGTGTCGGCCGGGATGCTCAGCGCCGGCTGCGCTTGATCTGGGCGTCGAAGGCCGCGTCGAGCTTGCTTTGTCTTTTCGGCTGGGCGGGGGAGAGCGAATCGACGAACGCGACGAACGCGTCGAGCGGCATCGGCTCGCCGACGGTGCGCTCGGCACCGCCCGCTCGATCGACGAGGCGGAAAACGCCGCCGGGCAGGCTCAGGGCGGCGTAGGCGCTATTGCCGCTGCGTGTCTTGAGTCGTTCGACTGCGTAGATTGCCTTCGTGCCGCGCATGATTCGGTTCTCGTCGAGCTGAATGCCGCAAAACATCCACTGTACCAAGGTCGGCCGCGCGGCGGCGGCTTTGGGCATCTGGGCGCGAACGCAGGCACAATGCCGCTTGAGATATTGCTCCGGGACGCCGATGGCGGCGAACCGATTTCGTCATTCATGTACCGAGGATCCAAGCTGTGGCAGCCGATGTATCGATGACGCCGCCAACCGGTGAGCAGCACGCGTGCCGCCCTGGCTGTGGCGCCTGCTGCATCGCCCCATCGATCACGAGCCCGATTCCGGGCATGCCGCACGGCAAGCCGGCGGGCGTACGCTGTGTCCAGCTTGACGACGAGAATCGTTGCGCGATCTTCGGCCGCCCCGAGCGTCCGGCATGCTGCTCGGGGCTGCAGCCGGAAGCGCAGATGTGCGGCACCTCGCGCAAGGAGGCGCTCGCCTGGCTTTCCCGGCTCGAGGAACTGACGCGGCCGGCCACGGATGCGCCGGCCCCCCAATCATCTGGATACGGAGAAGCTGCATGACAGATGTCGTTCGTTCGCACCGACGAAAATTCGTGCGGACGGTTGTGACGCTCGGCGCCGCGGCCGCGTTTGCCGCGCCTTTTTCCGCCTGCGCGAGCCGCACGTTTCCTTTCATCCCCGATCACTACACGTTCTCGCAGCGGCAGGTGCAGGCCGCCGTCGCACGCAAGTTTCCCTACCGCCGCGACGTATCGCAGTTGTTCAATCTGGCTTTGACGAATCCGGTGGTCGGCTTCGCGCCGGACGCGAACCGCGTGCTGATCACCGTCGATGCGCACGTCGCCAGCCCGTTCCTGCAAGACCCGGTGGACGGCGCGCTGACTCTCTCGAGTCGTCTCGAGTACGACGGCGCGCAGCATGCTGTCGTGCTGCGTTCGCCGAGTGTCGATCATGTCGATGTCGCCGGCGAGGCACGGGCCTACCGGCAGCAGATCGAAGCCGCCGGCGCGCTCGCCGCCGCACAGTGGCTGGACGGCTATCCGATCTACACGTTCAAACCCGAAGAGCTTCAATTTGCCGGTGCCACCTTCGAACCCGGTACAATCACGATCCTTACAAACGGCATACGCGTTCAGATCGTCGAGAAATAGCTCGGCGCGCGGTGCCATCCGGAGGCTCGATGGATTGGATACTGATCGCGAAGGCGGTGGTTCTCGGCGTCGTCGAGGGCATTACCGAGTTCCTGCCGGTCTCGAGCACCGGCCATTTGATCCTGGCCGGTAAACTGCTCGATTTCAACGGCAGCGGCGCCAAGACGTTTCTCGTCGTCATCCAGTTTGGCGCCATTCTGGCGGTGTGCTGGGAGTATCGGCGGCGTATTGCGGCCGTCGTCGCGGGCCTCTTTACCGATGCCAGCGCGCGGCGCTTCGCCATCAATGTCGTCATCGCGACGATACCCGCCGTCTTGCTCGGCGTGCTCTTCGAGGCGCAGATCAAGCGGGCCCTGTTTGCGCCGGTGCCCGTTGCGTTCGCGCTCGTGATGGGCGGAATCGTCATTCTATGGGCGCAGGCGCGCGAGCGTTCGCGCGGCGAGACGGGCGCCTCGATCGGCTCGCTCGATGAATTGCGGCCGCTCGATGCGTTCAAAGTCGGCTGCGCGCAGTGCTGCGCATTGATTCCCGGCGTCTCGCGCTCGGGCTCGACGATCATCGGCGCCATGCTGCTCGGCGTCGAACGGCGCGTGGCAACGGAGTTTTCGTTTTTTCTCGCCATTCCCATCATCGTCGGCGCAACGCTCTACGAGCTCGCCAAGCATGGCCACGGCGCGCTCGTGGGCACGGGCAGCGTGCTGACGGTCGGGACCGTGGCCGCGTTCGTCAGCGCATTCGTGTGCGTTCGCTGGCTGCTGCGCTATCTCGCCACGCACGATTTCACCGTGTTCGCCTGGTACCGCATCGCGTTCGGCATGCTCGTGCTCGTCATCGGTTACAGCGGCGAACTCGACTGGCGCGCTTGAGAATCCGCGCAGCGCCATGCACGCGCCGGCGCGTCAACCGGCGCGCTTTTTGAAAACGAGGTCCCATACCCCATGCCCGAGGCGTAGCCCGCGGCGCTCGAATTTCGTCACCGGGCGATATTCGGGCCGCGGCGCATAGCCCTGCGCGGTATTGTCGAGCGACGGCTCCGCCCCCAGCACTTCGAGCATTTGTTCCGCGTAGTTCTGCCAGTCCGTCGCGCAATGCAGATAGGCACCCGGCTTGAGCCGCGAGACCAGCTGCGCCACGAACGGCGGCTGGATCAATCGGCGTTTATGGTGGCGTGCCTTGTGCCACGGATCGGGAAAGAAGATATGGACGCCGTCGAGCGAAGCGGGCGCCAGCATATGCTCGATCACCTCGACCGCATCGTGCTGAACGATGCGGATGTTAGTGAGCGCTTGCTCGTCGATCAACTTGAGTAGCGCACCTACGCCGGGCTCGTGCACTTCGACACCGATGAAATCGTCGCCGGGGCGCCGTGCCGCGATCTCCGCGGTCGTCGCGCCCATCCCGAAGCCGATTTCGAGCACGCGCGGAGCCTCGCGGCCGAATATCGCGTTCCAATCGGCGGGCTCGCCCGTGTAGGGCACGACGAAGCGGGGCCCGAGCTCGTCGAGGGCGCGGCGTTGGCCCGTGGAGACGCGGCCGGCGCGTGTGACGAAGCTGCGAATGCGCCGCAAGTGCGGCTTGGCCGTCGCAGGGTCGGA
>NZ_JBMRBK010000047.1:0-86267 GCF_057351765.1 Trinickia sp.
ACATCCTCCATGGCAGTACGCATGGTCATCTGGACGGAGCCGTCATAACGCGTGCATTCGAGCACGGCATTCGGCATTTTCTCCGGATGCCGCTTAAGCAAATCGAGCTGCTGCGGATTGCGATGCAGCGCGATCAACGCGTTGCCGATCATGTTCGACGTCGTTTCGTGGCCGGCGATGAACAGCAGGATGACGTTGGAGACGATTTCGTCGTGGGTCAGCGTGTCGCCCGCTTCTTCGACGCGCAGCAGCATGGAGATCAGATCGCTGCCGGGGCGCATGCGGCGGGCTTCGGTGGTTTGACCGAAATACCGTGCGAGTTCGTCATAAGCGGCGCTTGTCTGCGCCAGCGCTTCGGCATTCATCGGTGCGGGATCGAAGACCTTCGCCACTTTGCCGACGGTATCGCCGAGCGCCGTTGCTTCTTCCACGGGAATATCGAGCATCCGGCAGATGATGAGCAGCGGAAGCGGAAAGGCGAATTCGGCTACGAGGTCGGCCTGTTTGCGCGGAGCGAGTCCGTCGACCAGTTCATGGGCCGTGGCGAGTGCCAGTTCGCGCATCGTTTCGACCTGTCGCGCGTTGAATGCCTTCATCATCAGCGCTCGCACGCGCGTGTGCGCCGGCGGATTGAGCATTAAGAACATCCTGCCGACGCCCTGAAACAGCGGCATATTCGGACCATCGTCGCCATAGCGCACGCGGACACTTTCCAAATAGCTCTTGCCCATCGACCTGTTTTGCAGCAGCGCATCGACAATGCCATAGCGCCCGGTCATCAACGCGTTCGGCGCGACGCGTACGAACGGGGCCTGTTCACGCAGTGTTTTGTAGAGCGGGTAGGGATCTTCGAGGAATGCGGGGGTGGACAGATCGGCTAGCTTCATCGAGGTTGGATGAAAAGGGATGGAGAACGTCACGCGGGCAGATGGCAATACGTGGCAACGATGAGCGCGATGATACCCGGCAAACGGTTCACTCGTTTTTCAAGCCATCGACAAATGCCGAAAAGCCGAGCCCGGTCTTGCTGTCCAACCGCGCTGCTCGATCGCCGATCGCGTCCCAATCGAGGTCGGGGCGGTCTTTCCAAAGTGCCATGACGCCTTGGACGGGCGAGATCGCAATGAATTTTCTGCACGTGAAGACGCTCGATACAGTCGACATGAATCGAGCGGCCCACTCGGCGGTCGGCTCGTAGACATTCACCGTCATCACACCGCCCGTGCGCAAGATTCGATGACATTCCCGGTAAAAGTCCGGCGTGTGCAACGCATCGACCGGGCGGTAGCCCTCGCCGAACGCATCCGACAGAATCAAGTCGCACTGTTCGTCGCCATGGTTTCGAACAAAGTCGGCGCCATCCTGGACCACTACACGCAATCGATCGTCGTCAGGGGGAAGCCCGAAATGCGTGCGCGCGAGTTCGACCACTTCTGCGTCTATCTCCAATCCAATCGTTCGCAGCTCGGGCAGGTATCGGTGAATGAATTTGGCCTGCTGGCCTCCGCCGAGTCCGATCAGCAACACGTCGGTCGCTGAGGGGATGAAGGCCAGCGGCAGCAACATCTTTCGCGTGTAGAGAGCGGGAAGATCGTTCGGCTGCGCGAGTTCCATGACCGTCATGGCACCGTTCTCGTCGTTCGCCAAATGCAGAAAGAGGCGCCCATCGCTCATCTGGACGCGATATTTCTCCGTCCTCTCCACGCAGGAATCGTCAGCCATCGTTCGGGTAGCCTCAGTCAGTGTTCGACATGAACGAACCCTAATCTGCGCGATGGATTGCTTCGCTGCCACGAGGCGAACATTGCGGTTCGTCAGCGAACCGGGCGCCAGCCGGAAGCGAGCAGCGTTTCCGACGCCTCCTTGACCTCCGCGATCGTCGTATCGCGCGTTGCCGCACGAATGCCCAATCCGAAGTGCCTCGCGACGCCTGCCGCACGGACATCCGCCATGATCGATGCTGGCTGATCCGTCGCACGCCCGGGCCGCGTTTGCGCGTCCCTTACGGCTTGAACGAATACATGGCTGAGTACCGACATCGGCGAATAAGCCCCGCGGATTGTCTCGAAGTTCACGCCGGGTCGCGACGCTAAGCGGACCCATTTCGATGTCGTACGCCGCGCGGTATCTTCGAACGTCCGCATGATTCGCCGATCGTTTTGCATCGCATTCGCCATCTTCCCGACGCCGCTCGCAAACAACCGGGCGCTCGGCTGGGTCAGGGCAAGGTCCAGCGTGACATCGCCTATGACGACCGGCTGATACGGGCTGCCGTCCTGCGTAGGCGGCGAATTCGACGCGACATGCGGCCCCTGACGACGAGAGTCCTCGGCAAGTATTGCGGGCCCCTCCGCCCATGAGTCGAGAATCACCTGTTGTCCTGCGCCGCGCCTTCGTTCGACGTTCGCCCACGTATGTGGAAAAGGCGAATAGGCCCCGACGATCGTCAGCATCTCTCGTGCGCCCGCTTTTGGCGCATGCTGGACCAGCGACACATAGGCATGAGCGTCGCAGTATCCGCTTTCGTTCACGATGGAGCCGGCGGCGAGCGCCATGTAGGAACCCATGGCGGCGACACGGCCTGGGGCATCCCCAGTCAGGCCAGTGATCTCTTCTTGCGGCAGCGTATTCGATAGACGCACGCCGGCCGGGTCTTTGCTACGGCTCTGGAGCACCGATTGCAGCGCGCGCTGCCCTTCGAGTGCGGCCTGCGAGCGGCCCACCGCCACGAAATTCGTTTTCCGGTTGTCGTCGATGACGTTGCCGCGCCCTTTGCCGAGGATCGCCCTGGTTTCCGTCAGCGTGTCTTGCCCGTCGATCAGCGAGGCGGCGTCTTGCGCATCGATCGTTCTTCGAATGGATGCTCGCGCATACAAATATCCGGCGAGCGGTAGACGGGCACGGCCGATCGCCGGTTGCGCGATCTGGGAACCGGATTCGCCCTCGGTGCGATCCGCGCGGGGCCGCAGATTCTCGAAGACGGACGATGTCGCGGCACGCGCCGCGTTGCCGCCCACATGCTGCGCGACGGCGTTCTCGATCGCCGGATTGCTGCTGCTCGTCTGTGAAGACGTAGCGCCTATTCTCTGCACATCAAGACTCCTTAGGACGGCGTCGGTCAAGCTGCCGCCCGGAGCCGATGGCCCGGTTTGCCGCGGGGGGCGTGGGCTCGACGTGCAGCGCGGCGCAAGGCGTCCAACGTAGCTTTGAATAGTGTGTCTATCGATTGCGCTCGGCGAAATAACGGAGAAAAACGCGAGATGACCGCGGTTGCAAACGCACCTCGACGACTGCCATTCGCCGAACTCCCATCTATTTCGCTCGTTGGCCCGAACGGACGCGTGCGCATTGCTAAGGTCGGTCCGTCATCGTTGTAGGCACCGGCCGTCAGCGCGGAGAAAAACATGAGCAAAGATGTGCGCCTTAGCTCTGCGCAACCTCTAACCAATGACGAATCCTCGATAACGAGCGAACGGCGGACTGCAGATAAGGGTGACGGGCGTTCATCGTCCCGGGCACGGAGCGTCTCATCGATGCTGGCGCGGCTCAATCCGCTGCGTCGCGCGGGCAAAAAAGCAGGTGCTGCCGAGAACCCTGGCCCGCTCGCTCAGCCAGTTGCGGCTGCCGCTCTCTTGCAGAGCCAGACGACCGGACGCCCTCGGGCTTCGCTACAAGATTTGCTTGAAGAAGAGGCGCGGCAAGGCACCGCACCTGCTGGAACGACCGGTGCTGCCGCCGAAGCGGAACAGGCGCAATCGGCCCATCGTTCGGATCTCATGACGCCGCAGGCAACGGCGCTCGGGCGCGGCACCGGTGGTCCGAGCCGGTCGCTCGATGTGCTCGCCGAGGACGATGAGGAGGAAGTCGACGATGACAGCGGCACCGAACACGGGCCACCATCCGCAGCCCCTTCGCCGACGCGCGACATGTCTCCACGCGAGGATTTCGGCCTCGCGGGTGGGGTGCATCTTCATCACGTCGAGCGACATGAGGAGCTCCCGCTAGCCGGCTATCTGCTGGCGCGCGAGATCGACGGCCGCGCCGTGCCGGAGCACGAGCTTGGGCGCCTGAGGTCCGCCCACGAAACCGTCGTGCAGACGCGCAAGCTCCTTCCATGGGGACGCGGCAACGTGCGTTCGGACGTCGAAGCCACCGGTGGCGAGTCTCTCGCGCGCGCGTATCTCGCTCAGGAACTGGCCCAGGACCTGGCGAAAGGCAAGGCACCCGGATTCGAAGATGCACCGAACGTTGCAGGTGCGGCGATGTTCGCGCGGGCCGGTGTCTGCAGCAACCACGCTGCTGTCGCCATGCATCTGCACGCTGGGAAGCTGGATGCCCCGGACGAAGCCGTCCATTTCGCAGGGCGCCCGTTGGTCGACCATGCCTGGAGCGAATTGCGCAAGGGCCGGGGCCGCAAGAACGTGATCGTCATGGACGCCTGGGCGGAAGGTTCCGCGGTGTACGCCGAAGACGCGCGCCACACCCGCGTGGCGCTCGGGGTGAAGAGCTACGGCCGCTATGGTGCTTCAAACGGTCCGGCCGCGGCCGACCGGGCCTTCGAGGCGGCGGCGAAACTCACCGAACTTGCGCCTCACGAAACGATCGATGAAATTCGTCACGCGCTCAAGGAGGAGCCGCCGAGCGACAACAAGATGCGCGACGCCCGAACGGTGCTGGACAAGCGGTTCACGCAGCGGGTCGAAAAGAAGATGGCCGCGCCGCTGACGGCGACCCAGGCCCAGCAGATCGGGCGCAATCGTTCGGGACTCGGCGGTGCATTGAAGGGCAGCCTCTCGGCGCTAGGCATCGCGAAGCGCGATCCGAGCGGGCGGCCGCGCGGCGCGGAACTCGAGCGGGAGGCTCGGCAAATTGCGACGCGACGCATGCAGCGGGCTTCGGGCGCGCCGCGTGGAACCGATTGGGCGACGGCTCAACGCGAAGCGAAAGCGCAACTGCGCACCGACTACGCGAAGGCAGAAAAGCGCTTTGCCACCGCGCAGGCAAGCGTTCGAAACGATATCAAGGCAATCGGGGTGGCTCGCTCGCTTGGCTGGGCGGCGACAGTGAAGGATGCCGTCGCCGATGCAAAGGAAATCGTTGCCGCGGCCCGTGATCCGGAGCGTGCGACGCGCGCGCAAACGCTGCCGAAAGCAGGGGCCCCGCAGCAAGACGAGGAGACATGAGCCGAATGCCGGCGCGTGTGGCACAAGTCGCCTTTGCGGCCCTCGGCTCAGTTTCGATAGAGCATATCGACCCCGCGTGCCGCGCAGACATCGTAAAAGTCGCCAGGGTTGAATCCGACAAACGCATCTATCGAAAGCTGGACATCCTGAATCATGGATCGAATTATATGGTCCGTTAAGCTGAACGTATGATTGGTTTCTTCAAGTACAAAATGCAGAGATTTGTGTCGATACGGCGAGTCGTCGACTAACGCGGTGCGCGGACGTAGTAGCAGTTGTTTGAATCGAATCGCCGAATCCTTTCGGCGTGCCAATCGGGTATCGACGCATTCAAATAGCGTGGGCCACGGAATCAAGAGAGTATGGATGGACAGATCGTCCTCCAACACTCGTGCGGTCGTGTGATGCCTGTCTCTTTCGTTGAACAGTGCAATCCAATACCCTGTATCGATAAGAATATTTTTTGCCATCAAAGGTCATCCTCGCCAGGCTCGATCTCCCCATATCCTTGCCATGGAGATGCTTTCCGCTTGCCGATGATGAACCGTCCTTTATTGGAGCCATCGCCATTCGTCCATACTATGTATACGCGATCTGTTTTCGAAAATTCAACGTTTGATTCGAGCTCCGTCTTGATGAAGTCCGGCACGGATTCGTTATCGGCGATATCGACCTTGAAATAGGCGACGCTATCGCCGCATTCCATGGCCTTTACGTTGTCTAGCCACCGATACAGATTGGCGTAATCGCCTTTGACACCGAGATCATAGGAAAGCCAAACCGTTTTTTGCATACGACCGAAACTCCCCAAAACAAATGACGATGCGCGCGTATCCCTGCTACGACGAGGCACTTCTGTCGCTTGGCAACGGTACGGGCTCCACGAGGGTCTCATGTTACCGTCGCTGGCGGAGCGGCGGAGGTCGACCGAAAGTACTAGTCAAATTGGACGTCCTGGTGCCGCGAAGCGCCAGTCCGGCGCCAGGCCCCGCAGACATGGTAGTAGCGATCCAGGTACCGCGACTACCACCATAACCCACTGTTTTTTATCACTTTTTTCATCCATCCAGTACCC
The DNA here is from genome assembly GCF_057351765.1 of Trinickia sp. NCBI lineage: Bacteria > Pseudomonadati > Pseudomonadota > Betaproteobacteria > Burkholderiales > Burkholderiaceae > Trinickia > Trinickia sp. The sequence goes on from NZ_JBMRBK010000047.1 coordinate 6,259, forward strand.
CGCGAGCGGTCTGCGTGGCATAATCGACCGAACCGAAACGCCCGTGATTCGATTCACTTCCCCCGCATACCATGCCAAAGACTCTTTACGACAAGCTCTGGGATTCGCACGTCGTTCACACCGAAGAAGACGGCACCACCCTGCTTTACATCGATCGCCAACTGCTGCATGAAGTCACGAGCCCGCAAGCGTTCGAAGGCCTCAAGCTGGCCGAGCGTCCCGTCTGGCGCGTCAGCGCGAACCTGGCGGTGTCGGACCACAACGTGCCGACCACGGACCGCAGCCACGGCATTGCCGATCCGGTTTCGAAGCTGCAAGTCGATACGCTCGACGCCAACTGCGACGCCTTCGGCATCACCCAGTTCAAGATGAACGACCTGCGTCAGGGCATCGTTCATATCATCGGGCCCGAACAAGGCGCGACGCTGCCAGGCATGACGATCGTCTGCGGAGATTCGCACACGTCGACGCACGGCGCATTCGGCGCGCTTGCGCACGGCATCGGCACGTCGGAAGTGGAGCACGTGCTTGCCACGCAAACGCTGCTGCAGAAAAAGAGCAAGAACATGCTCGTCAAAGTCGAGGGGCAACTGCCGCGCGGCTGTACGGCGAAAGACATCGTGCTCGCGATCATCGGCAAGATCGGTACCGCGGGCGGCACCGGCTATGCCATCGAATTCGGCGGCTCGACCATTCGCGCACTCTCGATGGAAGGCCGCATGACCGTCTGCAACATGGCGATCGAAGCGGGCGCACGCGCCGGCATGGTCGCCGTGGACGACACGACGATCGACTACCTGAAAGGCCGCCCGTTCTCGCCGCAGGGCGCCGAATGGGACGTCGCCGTCGAGTACTGGCGCACGTTCACATCGGACCCGGGTGCCGTGTTCGATCGCGTGGTCGAACTCGATGCGACTCAGATCGTGCCGCAAGTCACGTGGGGCACCTCGCCTGAAATGGTCACGCCGATCGATTCGCGCGTGCCCGATCCCGAGCGCGAGAAAGACCCCGTCAAACGCGCGGCGATGGAACGGGCGCTGCAATATATGGCGCTCGAGCCGAACGTGCCGATGGAATCGATCAAGCTCGACAAGATCTTCATCGGCTCGTGCACGAACGCGCGCATCGAAGATCTGCGTGCCGCGGCGTATGTCGTCAAGAAACTCGGCCGCAAGGTGGCATCCAATATCCGGCTCGCGATGGTCGTCCCGGGCTCGGGTCTCGTGAAGGCGCAAGCCGAGCGCGAAGGGCTCGACAAGGTGTTCCGGGAAGCAGGTTTCGAGTGGCGCGAGCCGGGCTGCTCGATGTGCCTCGCGATGAACGCCGACAGGCTGGAGCCGGGCGAGCGCTGCGCCTCCACGTCGAATCGCAATTTCGAAGGGCGGCAGGGCGCGGGCGGCCGCACCCATCTCGTGAGCCCGGCGATGGCGGCTGCCGCGGCCATCGAGGGACATTTCGTCGATATTCGCAAGCTGGGCTGAGGCGGAGCAACTGAACATGGATAAGTTCATCGTACATACGGGCATCGTCGCTCCCCTCGATCGTGAAAACGTCGATACGGACGCGATCATGCCGAAGCAGTTTTTGAAGTCGATCAAGCGCGCGGGCTTCGGTCCGAATCTGTTCGACGAGTGGCGCTATCTCGACCACGGCGAGCCGGGACAGGACAATTCGCGCCGCCCGCTCAACCCCGATTTCGTGCTCAATCAGCCGCGCTATCAAGGCGCGTCGGTTCTGCTCGCACGCAAGAATTTCGGCTGCGGCAGCTCGCGCGAACACGCGCCTTGGGCGTTGGAACAATACGGCTTTCGTGCGCTGATCGCGCCGAGTTTTGCCGATATTTTCTTCAACAACTGCTTCAAGAACGGTCTGCTTCCGATCGTCCTGACGGAGCAGCAGGTCGATCACCTGTTCAACGAGACGTATGCGTTCAACGGCTATCAACTAACGATCGATCTCGCTGCGCAATGCGTTCGCACGCCGGACGGCCGCGAATATTCGTTCGAAGTCGACGCGTTCCGTAAGTACTGCTTATTGAACGGCCTCGACGACATCGGGCTGACGCTGCGGCAGGCCGACAAGATCCGCGCGTTCGAGGCGGAGCGGCTGGCAAAGCAGCCGTGGCTCGCTCACCGGATCGTCGGCTGAACTTCCCTCGGGGCCCGCGGTTCAAGTGGCTGCGGCAGTCCCTCAGACAACCCAACATCACGTACACAGGAAGGATGCATGAAGATTGCAGTGCTGCCCGGTGACGGCATCGGTCCGGAAATCGTCAAGGAAGCGGTCAAAGTGCTCGGCGCGCTCGGCGAGTCGTTCGAACTCGAGGAGGCGCCCGTCGGCGGCGCCGGCTACGAGGCACATGGCCACCCGCTGCCCGAGTCCACACTTGCGCTCGCGAAGGAGGCGGATGCCATCCTGTTCGGCGCCGTCGGCGATTGGAAATACGATTCGCTCGAACGCGCATTGCGTCCCGAGCAGGCCATTCTCGGTCTGCGCAAGCATCTGCAGCTCTTTGCCAACTTCCGTCCGGCGATCTGCTATCCCCAGCTGACCGGCGCATCGTCGCTCAAGCCCGAGATCGTCTCGGGGCTCGACATCCTGATCGTGCGCGAGCTCAACGGCGACATCTATTTCGGCGCGCCGCGCGGCATTCGCCCGGCACCCGACGGTGCATTCGAAGGGGAGCGCGAAGGCTTCGACACGATGCGCTACTCCGAGCCCGAAGTGCGCCGCATCGCGCATGTCGCGTTCCAGGCGGCGCAAAAGCGCGGCAAGCGGCTGACTTCGGTGGACAAGGCGAACGTGCTCGAAACGTCGCAGCTCTGGAAGGAAGTCATGATCGAGGTCGCCAAGGCGTACCCCGACGTGGAGCTTTCGCATATGTACGTCGACAATGCGGCGATGCAGCTCGTCAAGGCGCCGAAGTCGTTCGATGTGATCGTCACGGGCAACATGTTCGGCGACATCCTGTCGGACGAAGCGGCGATGTTGACGGGATCGATCGGCATGCTGCCGTCGGCTTCGCTCGACAAGAACAACAAGGGTCTTTACGAGCCCTCGCATGGTTCGGCGCCCGATATCGCGGGCAAGGGCGTGGCCAATCCGCTCGCCACGATTCTGTCGGCCGCGATGATGCTGCGCTATTCGCTGAACAAGGCGGAGCAAGCCGAGCGCATCGAAAAGGCGGTGCAAAAGGTGCTCGAAGCCGGATACCGGACGGGCGACATCGCGACACCGGGCTGCCGCCAGGTCGGCACGGCCGAGATGGGCGATGCGGTGCGCGCGGCATTGTAAGGACGTTTTCGTGTAGACTGTCGCGATGCTGCGAATCCCCTCTATCCCCTCGATAGCAACGCTCGTTGGCGCAACGCTCGGTGCGCAGGGATTCGCCATTGCCGGCGCCATTGGCGTGGCCGGCATCATTTCGATCAAAACGATTACCCCCAAAACGATCACGAAAAGCTGATCGTCCGCCGTGTCCGCCCGTCTTCCCCGCGCGGTCACGCCGGGCAAGGTTGCGGGGAAGCGTCCATTCGAAGGGATAATCATGAACGTAGGTCTCGTAGGTTGGCGCGGTATGGTCGGCAGCGTCCTGATGCAGCGTATGCAGCAAGAGGGCGATTTCGAGCTGATCGAGCCCGTTTTTTTCAGCACGAGCAACGCGGGCGGCAAAGCGCCGGCGTTCGCCAGGAACGAGACCCGGCTCAAAGACGCGACGAATATCGATGAGCTGAAAAAGTGCGATGTCGTCATCACGTGCCAGGGCGGCGACTACACGAACGAGGTCTTTCCGAAGCTGCGGGCGGCGGGCTGGAACGGATACTGGATCGATGCCGCATCGTCACTGCGGATGAAAGACGATGCCGTCATCATTCTCGATCCCGTGAACCTCGACGTCATCAAGGATGCGCTCGTCAAGGGCACGAAAAATTTCATCGGCGGCAACTGCACCGTCAGCTTGATGCTGATGGCGCTGGGCGGCCTCTTCCGCGAAAACCTCGTCGACTGGATGACGGCCATGACCTATCAGGCCGCATCGGGTGCCGGCGCGCAGAACATGCGTGAGCTGCTCGCGCAAATGGGCACGCTGCATGGCGCGGCCAAGGATGCGCTGGCCGATCCGTCGTCGGCCATTCTCGATATCGACCGCAGCGTGCTGGCGGCGATGACGAGCGACGCCATGCCGACCGACCACTTCGGCGTGCCGCTTGCCGGCTCGCTGATCCCGTGGATCGACAAGGACCTCGGCAACGGCATGTCCAAGGAAGAATGGAAGGGCGGCGCCGAGACGAACAAGATTCTGGGCAAGCCCGCGATGGGACAGCCGGGCTCGATTCCTGTCGACGGTCTTTGCGTGCGTATCGGTGCGATGCGGTGCCATTCGCAGGCGCTGACGATCAAGCTCAAGAAGGACGTCCCGCTCGACGAGATCGACGGCATCCTCGCGTCCGCCAACGATTGGGTGAAGGTCGTGCCGAACGAGCGCGAAGCGTCGATGCGCGAACTGTCGCCGGCCGTGGTCACGGGCACGCTTTCGGTGCCGGTCGGGCGGCTGCGCAAGCTGGCGATGGGCGGCGAATATCTATCGGCATTCACGGTGGGCGATCAGTTGCTCTGGGGCGCCGCGGAGCCGCTGCGCCGCATGCTGCGGATTTTGCTCGACAAGTGAAGCGTCATCGCAGGCTGGCGCGGTGGTCTTGCCGCGCTTCCTAACGTAAACTACGCGTTTGCGGCGTAGGACTGTAAAGGCGTCGCGCCGGTCGCGGCGCTTTTTTTTTGCCGATGGCGGTGAGCGCTTCTCCTGTCGGCCCGGAGGAAGTGCGGCAGGTGCTTCGAGCACCCATGGCCTCATGCAGAGCACATGTTCCAACCCATGCAAAGCTGCCGTATCAGATATTGTCCCTTTCCAAACGACATTCATGGCCGCGCCGCGATGCGCGGAACAACCACATGACAGCACGTTCGACCTCTCGCGCGCCTGTGTTGCGGACTGATGCCGATGCGCCGTACGCGCGCGGCGCGGCCGTTGGCATCGCCACTGCCACGGTGTTCGCGATTGCGGTCGCCACGACGGTCTTCGCGTCGCCGCGGGCCTTCGCAGCCGATTCGGCGAGCGCAGCCGCGGCGGCATCCGTCCCGGGTGCCGAGTCCGCGACCCAGGTTACGGTGAAGCCCGGGCAATCGCTGAACGACGTTGCCATTGCCGTCACGCAATCGCACGATCGCGCCGTGTTGTCTCGCGCGTCGAAAGCGATTTTCGATGCGAACCCTTCCTCGTTCATGCGAGGCGATCCGAGCCTCATGAAGCTCGGCGCGATCCTCACTATCCCGCCGCTCGATTCGACGGGGGCCGTCGTTGCCCAGGCTCCCGCGCCGGCGAGCGCGCCCAGCGCTGCCTCCGCGCCTGCCGCAACTGCGGCGAGCGCATCTCGCGGCGCAACGCCTGCGCCGTCAGGCGTTGCTGCGTCGTCGTCGGGCGCCAGCGTGCCCGCGCACGGGGCGCGCCCCGAAGCAAGCGCCGTGGGCGGGGCGGTGGCGTCGCCGAACGCCGCCAGCGCGCCGGGCGAGCCGGCGGCGCCTCGGGCCGCCGCGCAGTCTCCGAACGGTGCGGCGCCGGCAAGCACTCCGGCGGCGCCGGCCGCGGGCGCTCACGCCTGGACTGGAGCTATTCAGCAGGCGCCGACCGTTCCGGCGGCGTCCGAGGCATCGGGGGCTGGCGCGAGCGGGTCAGCCGCATCCGTGCCCGGCGCCGCATCGACGGCAGCGGTCGCGACGGCGCCGGCTAGCGCTCCCGCAACGGCGGCACGCCCGCATCCGTTCTCGAGTCTGCAGCAGCTGCTCGCGTTCAAGAACCGCGTGTTGATGGATCTGCAACGGCACGGGTTCGGCTCGAAAGCCGCACGGGAATCGGGCAGCTCAGCGGCTGCGAGCGGCGCGTCGGTTGCCGTGCCAGCGCAGGCCCCCAAGCAGACCGGGCCGGCGGCCGTGCCGGCGCCGCGTGCGCCGCAATCGGGCGAGCGTTTCATCGGTATCGGCGGCTACGGCATCAGCGTCGCGCGCGCGTCGGTACCGGCGATCGCAGCAGTTGCGTCGGCTGTCGTCGCGGCGTTGCTCGTCCTGATCGTTGCCCTCGCGATGAGCGGGCGCAAACGCCGTGCGGCGCGCGCGACGGCCGCGCCGGCACCGGCACCGGCGTCGGGAACTGCGTCGGCAGGTGCAGCCGTCGAGCGCGAGCCCGTACCGGCGCACGCCGAGGGGCCGCGAGACCCGGTCGAGGCCGAGCACCTGTCCACGCTGGCGCGCACGCCGACGAGCAAGCGCGCACTGATGGGTCTCGCCGGACATTACGCCGAACGCGGTAACGCGCGCGGCTTCGACGAAATCGCCCAGCGCATCATGCATTTGTCGGGCGGACGCGGGCCGAATTGGCTGCATATCGCGGCGCTCGGGCGGCAGCTCGACCCGCACAATCCGCTGTACGCCATTTCCGCGGAGCAGACCGAGGATACGCTCGACGAATCGGTGGCCGGCGAGGACGTGCTGCCGCCGCATTCGGCGCGAGCTCAAAGCGACGAGCACGAGTCGGACGTCGAAGTGAAATTGTCGGGAGCCGGGTATCCGGATTTGCCGGCGGAATCGTCGACTATCGAGACGGAGGAAGCCGAATCGAGCACGCATGCTGCCGCCGAGGCGCCGCGCGAGCCGCATGAGGACGAGGCAGCCGTCCGCCCCGCGCCATCGCCCGAGGCCAGCGAAGAGGCCCCGACCGTCCAGCGGGCCGCCGGTCCGGAGGAACGGACAGTGGCAGGCATGCGCGAGCCGCGTTTCCCCGAAGAAGCGATTGCAGCACTCAACGATCTCGATCTGGGGCTGCCGCCGCGCGTCGAAGCGGCGCCGGGGCACGGCGCGGAACCCACGCGGCATGAGGACGGAATGGCGCAAACGGGCGCTGCCGAACGGATCGAGCCTGGGTTCACGGCCGAGCCGGAAGACGCGCGCGGTCCAGAGCCGGAGCAGGAACCGCACGATGCTCAAGCGCATCTCCCAGCGCACGACGCTGAACCCGGGCACCCGCCCGGATTCGCGGATCATGTCGAGCACGAGCACGAGCACGAGCACGAGCACGAGCACGAGCACGAGCCGGAACCCGATCTCGATCGCGACCCCGAGCCTCACGCGGCGCCCGCGTCCGAAGCCATTGGCGAACCCGAATCCCCGCCAAAGACCCAGCACGAGCCGACCCACGAGCCGGCCGCGGCCATGCCCCCTGCCGTAGCCGGTCTCGGGGCGGCGCGTTTCGGCCCGCTCAAGCTCGCATTCGACCTGGACCTGCCGGCTGACGATTCAACCGGGGCCGCGGCGTCGACACCGCCGCAACCCGCGTTCACCCCCGAAGAGATTGCGAGGATCGCACGCAACAAGCTCGAGCTGGCGGCTGAATATATCGAGCTCGGCGATCTGGGCGGCGCCCGCACGCTGATCCATGAGGTGATCGAATCGAACGATCCGGCGACGCGAGACGACGCGCGTGCGCTGCTCGCGACGCTCGCGCCGCTTTCCTGAAGGACCGCGTTCGCCAATGCGCATCGCTCTGGGCATTCAATACGACGGCACGGCATTCAACGGCTGGCAATCGCAGCCGCACGGCAAGACCGTTCAGGACGTGCTCGAGCGCGCATTGGCCGAGTTCGCGCGTACGCCGCTGCAGACCGTCGTGGCCGGGCGAACCGATACGGGCGTGCACGGCCTCGGGCAGGTCGTTCATTTCGATACCGAACTCGACCGGACGGCATTTTCATGGGTGCGGGGCACGAACGCGTTCTTGCCGCGCACGGTAGCCGTGCAATGGGCGAAGCCCATGCCGGATACGTTTCACGCGCGGTTTTCCGCGTTCGAGCGCACCTACTACTATGTGTTGCATGTGCATCCGGTGCGCTCCCCGATGCTCGCGGGCCGCGCAGGCTGGATCCATACGCCGCTCGACATCGACGCGATGCGCGAGGCGTCGCGATGTCTGATCGGCGAGCACGATTTTTCGGCGTTTCGTTCGTCCGAGTGTCAGTCGAAAACGCCGGTCAAGCATCTGTATCAGATCGACATCCGGGCCGCGGGCGAGATCGTTCATTTGCGTTTTCGAGCCAACGCGTTCCTGCATCATATGGTGCGCAACCTGATGGGTTGCCTCGTGGCGGTCGGGCGGGGGCGCTATCCCGCCGCCTGGATGGCCGATGTGCTGGCGAGCCGGGACCGCGGCCGCGCAGCGCCCACTTTCATGCCCGAGGGGCTTTATCTGGCGCGCGTGGGATATCCCGAGCCGTTCGCGGTGCCGCCCGCGTCGCTCGGCAGCATGCCTTTCGGCGGTATTTGGAGCGAATGACATGAACTCAACGACAGCAGCCTCGCCGGAACCGGCAGGCCACATGCCGCATCGCACCCGCATCAAGCTGTGCGGGCTGTCGCGTCGCAGCGATATCGCGCTCGCGGTCGAGTTGGGTGCCGACGCGATCGGCCTCGTCTTCTACCCGCCGAGCCCGCGGGCGGTCGGCGTGGCCGAGGCGATCAACCTCGTGGCGGGATTGCCGCCTTTCGTGACGGCCGTCGGGCTGTTCGTCAACGCCACCGAGGAATGGATCGGCGAAGTGACCAGCAACGTGCCGCTTGGCATGCTGCAGTTCCACGGCGACGAGACGCCGGGGCAATGCGAACGGCTCGGCAACGTCGCCGGTTTGCCGTGGCTGCGCGCGCTACGCATCGCGGCCGAGACAACGCCGGCCGATTTGGTAGAATCGGCGCTTAACTATTCAGCAGCCGGCGGCCTGCTTTTCGATACCCATGTCGAAGGCTATGGCGGCGGCGGGAAGACTTTCGATTGGTCACTTATCCCTGCAGAGCTCGCGCGTCGGGCCGTTTTGAGTGGTGGGTTGAACGCGCAAAACGTCGGTGAGGCGATTCATCGCTTGCGCCCGTATGCGGTCGATGTCTCCAGCGGCATCGAAGTGCCGGGCGCCAAGGGCATGAAGGATCCTGCCCGAATGGCGGCATTCGTGCGCGCGGTGCGCGAGGCGGATGCTCAGTGAATCGACGCGGCGCGGCAAAGCCTTCAGTGGCCCGCGCGCCGCTTCTGCAAGAGTGACGAATATGTACAACCTTCCCGATCAGCAGGGCCATTTCGGCCCGTATGGCGGCACGTTCGTGGCCGAGACACTCGTTCACGCGCTCGATGAGCTGCGTGCTGCCTATGAACATTTTCGCCAGGACCCGGCGTTCATCGCCGAGTACGAGCGCGAGCTCAAATATTTCGTCGGCCGTCCTTCTCCGATCTATCACGCTCAGCGCTGGAGCGAGCTGCTCGGCGGTGCGCAGCTCTATTTGAAACGTGAAGATCTGAATCATACCGGCGCCCACAAGATCAACAACGTGATCGGTCAGGCGCTGCTGGCCAAGCGCATGGGCAAGGCACGTGTCATTGCCGAAACCGGCGCCGGCCAACACGGCGTGGCCACAGCGACGATCGCGGCCCGCTTCGGCATGGAGTGCGTCGTCTACATGGGCGCGGAAGACGTACGCCGGCAAGCGGCCAACGTCTATCGGATGAAGCTGCTCGGTGCGACGGTCGTCCCGGTCGAATCGGGCTCGCGCACGCTCAAGGATGCCCTCAACGAGGCGATGCGCGACTGGGTGACCCATGTCGAAAACACGTTCTACATCATCGGCACGGTGGCCGGGCCGCACCCGTACCCGATGATGGTGCGCGATTTCCAGCGCGTGATCGGCGATGAATGCCGCGTGCAGATGCCCGAGCTGACCGGCCGCCAGCCCGATGCCGTGATCGCGTGCGTCGGTGGCGGCTCGAACGCGATGGGCATCTTCTATCCTTACATCGACGATACCGCCGTGAAGCTCATCGGCGTCGAAGCAGCGGGCGATGGGCTCGAAACGGGGCGCCACGCCGCATCGCTGATCGGCGGCAGCCCGGGCGTGCTGCACGGCAACCGCACGTATTTGCTGCAGGACGACGACGGGCAGATCATCGAAACGCATTCGGTCTCGGCGGGGCTCGATTACCCGGGCGTCGGCCCTGAACATGCGTGGCTCAAGGATAGCGGCCGGGCGCAGTATGTCGCGATCACCGACGAAGAGGCGCTCAAGGCGTTTCACGACTGCTGCCGCATCGAAGGGATCATCCCGGCGCTCGAATCGAGCCATGCGCTTGCCTATGCAGCCAAGCTCGCCCCCACGCTGGCGCGTGACAAGTACCTGCTCGTGAACCTGTCCGGTCGCGGCGATAAGGACATGCACACGGTGGCCGAGCGCTCGGGCATCCGCTTTTAGAGCGCGCCGCGATGCGTGAGGTGATCGACGACTTCGAGGAGCCGCAGCCCGGCGCGGGCGGCACGCCCATGCCGACGCCGGGCCGGGCGGCCGATCGCCCGCTTGCGGCCGCGCAAGCGGCCCATGCGGGCATCGAGCTGCACAACCGCGATTTTCTGGTCGATGCGGCGAATCTGCCCGATGCATCGGTGGACCTCATCGTGGCCGATCCGCCTTACGCGCTCGGCAAGGACTACGGTAACGACTCGGACATGCTGACGGGTGAGGCATTCCTCGCCTGGACGCGCTGCTGGCTGGAGCTCGCCATCCCCAAGCTCAAAGCGACGGGTTCGCTCTACGTTTTTTGCACCTGGCAGTACGCGCCCGAGATTTTCTCGTTTCTCAAGACCAGGCTGACGATGGTCAACGAGATCATCTGGGACCGACGGGTGCCGAGCATGGGCGGCACGACGCGGCGTTTCACTTCGGTGCACGACAATATCGGGTTTTTCGCGGCATCGAAGCAGTATTACTTCGATCTCGATCCCGTCCGGATTCCGTACGACGCCGCAACGAAGAAAGCGCGTTCGCGCAAGCTGTTCGAAGGCAGCAAGTGGCTCGAGGTCGGCTATAACCCGAAGGATGTCTGGTCCGTGTCGCGCTTGCATCGCCAACATGCCGAGCGTGTCGATCACCCCACGCAAAAGCCGCTCGAGATCGTCGAGCGCATGGTGCTCGCAAGCTGTCCGCCGGGCGGACGCGTGTTGGACCCGTTCATGGGCAGCGGCACGACGGCCGTGGCCTGTGCGCGTCACGGACGCGAGTTCGTCGGCTACGAGATCAACGAAACTTATTGCGCAATCGCGCGCGAGCGTGTGGGCGCGGTCAGGCGCGAGCCTTTGGCTGCAACCGCCGCGGTGCCTGAGTCGATGCCCCGATGACCCGCGGTGCCGCTTCGTTCACGCCCACGGCACGACCGGCGCAACCCTTACAAGAGAACTCATCATGTCCCGTATTGAAAAAACATTCGCGGCGCTTGCCGAGCAAGGCCGCAAGGGGTTGATCCCGTTCATGACGGCGGGCGACCCCGATCCCGCCCGGACAGTCGAATTCATGCACGCGCTGGTGGCGGGCGGTGCCGATGTCATCGAGCTCGGCGTGCCGTTTTCGGATCCGATGGCCGATGGCCCCGTGATTCAGCGTTCGTCGGAGCGCGCATTGGCGCGAGGCGTCTCGCTGCGCAATGTGTTGGACGACGTGAAGCGCTTTCGCGAGCGCGACAGCGAGACCCCCGTGGTGCTGATGGGCTATGCGAATCCGATCGAGCACATGGGCACGGCAGCGTTCGCGGCGGCCGCGACGAAAGCCGGTGTCGACGGCGTGCTCGTCGTCGACTATCCGCCCGAGGAGTCGATCGATTTCGCGGCGGCGATGCGCTCGGCCGGCATCGATCCGATCTTCCTGCTTGCGCCGACTTCGACGGACGAACGGATTGCATCCGTCGGCAAGGTGGCGAGCGGTTACGTCTACTACGTCTCGCTCAAAGGCGTGACGGGAGCGGCAAATCTGGACGTTTCCAGCATCGCGAGTAAAATCCCGGCCATCAAGTCGCATGTTCGGCTGCCGGTCGGCGTGGGTTTCGGCATCCGCGATGCCAGTACGGCTCGTGCGGTGGCCGAGGTTTCCGATGCCGTCGTGATCGGCAGCCGTATCGTGCAATTGCTCGAAGAAACACCGCCCGAGGCCGCCGCGAGCGCGCTGACGGCGTTCGTCGCCGAGGTGCGTCGCGCCCTCGACGGACAGTAGCCGCGAAAAATCACAAATGGGGCGGGATCTTTTCCGGTCCACGCGACGCACGAGCGGTGCCCGAAGAATGCCAAGAACGTTAACCGACGCCGGCCTGCCCGAGACGGGGCAGGCCGCGGCCGGGAGACCATTGAAAGGAACGAGTATGAGCTGGCTCGACAAACTGCTGCCACCGAAGATCAAACAGACCGACCCGAAAAGCCGCAAGGGCATTCCGGAAGGGCTCTGGGTGAAATGCCCCTCGTGCGAAGCGGTGTTGTATCGCAACGACGTGGAAGCGAATCTGCATGTTTGCCCGAAGTGCAGCCATCACATGCGTATCGGCGCGCGGGCGCGACTCGATGCACTGCTCGATGCCGAAGGCCGCTATGAAATCGGTCAGGAGATCGTGCCGGTCGACGCGCTCAAATTCAAGGACAGCCGCAAGTACCCGGACCGCATCAAGGATGCGATGGACGACACGGGCGAAACCGACGCGATGGTGGTCATGGGCGGTGCCATTCATACGCTGCCGGTCGTGATCTCCTGCTTCGAGTTCGCGTTCATGGGCGGCTCGATGGGTTCGGTCGTCGGCGAGCGCTTCGTGCGCGGGGCCCAAAATGCGCTCGAGCAGCAGGTGCCGTTCATCTGCGTGACGGCGTCGGGCGGTGCTCGCATGCAGGAAAGCCTGTTGTCGCTGATGCAAATGGCGAAGACGACGGCCATGCTGACGAAGCTGTCCGAGGCCAAGCTGCCGTTCATTTCCGTGCTGACCGATCCGACGATGGGCGGCGTGTCGGCCAGTTTTGCGTTCCTGGGGGATGTGGTCATCGCCGAGCCGAAGGCGCTGATCGGCTTTGCCGGCCCGCGCGTGATCGAGCAGACAGTGCGCGAAAAACTGCCGGAAGGGTTCCAGCGCGCCGAATTCCTGCTGCAAAAAGGTGCGATCGACATGATTGTCGACCGGCGCAAGCTGCGCGAAGAGCTGGCGCGGCTGATCGCTTTGCTCACGCGCCAGCCGGCGGATGCGGTCGCGTGACGACTTACGCCAGTCTCGACGCCTGGCTCGCGCATCTCGAGTCGGCGCACCCCGTCGGCATCGACATGGGGCTCGCCCGGATCGGCAAGGTCAAGGAGGCGCTCGGCCTGAGCTTCGCGTGCCCGGTCATCACGGTCGGCGGCACGAACGGCAAGGGCTCGACCTGCGCGATTCTCGAATCGATTCTGCTGCGCGCCGGCTATAAGGTCGGATGCCATACGTCGCCGCACCTGCTCGAGTTCAACGAGCGCGCGCGCATCAACGGGGAAAACGCGGCCGATGCCGTGCTGCTGCCGCATTTCGAGGCAGTCGAGGCGGCACGCACGAGCCTGCCCGAGCCGGTTTCGCTGACCTACTTCGAATTCACGACACTCGCGATCATGCATTGCTTCGCGGCGAGCGGGCTCGATGCGGTGATTCTCGAAGTCGGGCTCGGCGGGCGGCTCGATGCGGTCAATATCGTGGATGCCGATTGCGCGGTGGTGACGAGCATCGATCTCGATCATGTCGACTATCTCGGCGATACGCGCGAGAAAATCGGCTTCGAGAAGGCCGGGATCTTCCGGGGCGGCAGGCCGGCGATCTGCGCCGATCCGGCGCCTCCGCAGACGCTCGTCAACCACGCGGCCGCCATCGGCGCCGAGCTGTGGCTCTTTGGACGCGATTTCCGCTACGAAGGCCAGGCCGGCAGCGAGCGCCAGCAATGGAGCTATGTTGGACCGACGATGCGACGCTCCGCGCTCGCCTATCCGGCGTTGCGCGGCGCGAACCAGCTGATCAACACATCGGCGGCGCTGGCTGCGCTCGAGGCGCTGCGCGAGCGGCTGCCCGTTTCAGCGCAGGACGTGCGCCTCGGACTGGCCAACGTCGAATTGCCGGGACGCTTTCAGGTGCTGCCCGGACGGCCGGCGATCGTGCTCGACGTCGCCCACAACCCCCACGCGGCTGCCGCGCTTGCGCAAAACCTCGGCGGCATGGGCTTTTTCCGCTACACCTATGCCGTGTTCGGAGCCATGCGCGACAAGGATATCGCCGGTGTCGTCAAGCATCTGAAAGGTGAAGTCGACCACTGGTGCGTGACGGATCTGCCGACACCGCGCGCCGCTTCGGCCGAAGCGCTCGAAGCCGAACTGCGCGGCCTGGGCATCGCCGATGGGCCCGACAGCAGCGTCAAGCGCTTTGCAACGCCGGCGCTGGCGTTCGAAGATGCCGTAAGCCGAGCGACGGACGATGATAGAATCGTGGTTTTCGGCAGTTTCTTCACGGTCGGCGGCGTGATGGCCTACCGCAAGTCGCGGCAACATTGACCGGATTCGGGCGCGGGCCAGGATTTCAGCAATTCATGGGACTTTTTTCGTTCGGCAATAAAGACGACGCGCCGCGTCGGCGTGGCGCCAATGTCCGATCGGCGCGCACCGAAGGCAGCCGCCGTCGCACCGAGCGCGCGGCCGATGCGGACGCGATGCTGCTCGATCCCACACTTCCCGAAAAGCAGCGTGCTCGGCGCCGGCTCGTCGGCGCAATTGCGCTCGTGATCGGGGCCGTCGTGGTTCTGCCGATGGTGCTCGATTCGCACCCGAGGCCTGTAACTGACGATATCGCCATCGATATCCCCAACCGCCCCGCCACGGTGCCCTCGCATGCAAACGACGATACGGCTCGCAAACGCGACGTGACGGCGGACGTGGCACCGGATAGCGCGAGCGGCGCGGCTGCCGCAGCGGCAAGCGCGTCGGCGGCACGCTCTGTAACCCGCACCGAGGAAACCGGCGGCTCGGACAAATCCACTCCATCCGACAAATCGGACAAAGCGGCGCAGCCCGCCGTGAAATCGGCCGGTGCGGCCCGTAGCCAAGGTTCCTCGAAAGCCGCTGGGTCGGCCGCAAAGACCTCGTCCGGCAAAGAGGCCACCGCCGCGGCCGATGCCACGAACGCGACGACGAATGAGCCGAATACCGGTTCGGCAGCGGCAACGGCCGCGCCGGGTGCGCGCTTTGCGGTGCAACTCGGCGTATTTGCCGACGACGCGAACGCGAAGCGGTGGGAAAGCAAGCTCAAGGCGGCCGGCGTGCCGGCCTATATCGAACATCGCAAGCAAGCGGATGGCTCGACACGCTCGATGCTGCGCGCGGGGCCGTTCGCCGATCGGGCGGCGGCGTCCTCGGCCATCGCCAAGGTGCGTGAAGCCGGGCTGACGGCCAATTCGGCGCAGTGACGGCGTGGCGATGCTGACTGCGTTCGATTATGCCGCGCTGGCCGTGATCGGCCTGTCGGCGCTGCGTGGCGCGTGGCGCGGCCTGCTTGCGGAGGTATTTGGGCTGATTGGCTGGGTGGCGGCTTTTTTTGTGGCCAGCCGCTATGTTGGGGTCCTGGTGCCCTATATTCCAGCTAACTGGCCGGGTGGCGCGTTGACGCAGTGGTTATTGGCGTTCGCGGCGGTCATGGTGGGCGTGGTGCTCGTCGCCGGCATCGTGAGCGCGCTGATTTCGCGCCTCGTTGCGGCAAGCGGGTTGGACGGCGTGGACCGTTCGCTCGGCATGATGTTCGGGATCGTGCGCGGGATCCTGCTGGTTCTCGTGCTCGTCGTGCTGGCGGGGTTGACCGATCTGCCGAAACAGGAATTCTGGCGTAACGCTTTGCTGCGGCCCTATGCCGTGGAAGGCGTGCACAAGCTGAAACCGCTGCTTCCCGAGGCGCTTGCTCAGTACGTGCGAATCTGATTTCGTATCTTTGAAGGACCTGCCATGTGCGGCATCGTAGGCGTAGTCTCTCACTCTCCCGTCAACCAGCTGATCTACGACAGTCTGCTGCTTTTGCAGCATCGCGGCCAGGACGCAGCCGGCATCGCGACGGCGAACGGCAGTACATTCCACATGTCGAAAGCCAACGGAATGGTCCGCGACGTGTTCCGCACGCGCAACATGCGCAGCCTGCCGGGCACTTCGGGCATCGGGCAGGTGCGCTATCCGACGGCCGGCTCGGCATCGAGCGAAGAGGAGGCCCAGCCGTTTTACGTGAACGCGCCTTTCGGCATCATCCTCGCGCATAACGGCAATCTCACGAATTGGCAGCAGCTGAAAGACGAGATGTTTCGTATCGATCGGCGCCACGTGAACACGAATTCCGACACCGAAGTCTTGCTGAACGTGCTCGCGCACGAGGTGCAGCTTGCGACATCGGGCCTTCAGCTCGACCCGGCGACGGTTTTCAAGGCCGTTGCCGGCGTGCATCGCCGCGTACGCGGCTCCTACGCCATCGTTTCGTTGATCGCGGGCTACGGCCTGCTTGCCTTCCGGGATCCGTTCGGCATTCGTCCGCTTTGCATCGGCAAGCTCGAAACGGACGAGGGCGTCGAGTGGATGGTGGCCTCGGAATCGGTTGCCGTCGAGGGCATCGGCTTCGAATTCGTGCGCGATGTTGCGCCCGGCGAAGCGATCTTCATCGATCAGGAAGGCCGGCTGCACGCTCAGCAGTGCTCGGACAAACCGAGCCTCAATCCCTGCATCTTCGAATACGTCTATCTCGCGCGGCCCGATTCGGTGCTCGATGGCGTGCCGGTCTATAACGTGCGGCTGCGCATGGGCGATTATCTTGCCGAAAAGATCAAGCGCGAGTTGCCCGATGTGCCGATCGACGTAGTCATGCCAATTCCCGATTCGTCGCGGCCTGCGGCGATGCAGGTGGCCGCGAAGCTCGGCATCGAGTATCGCGAGGGTTTTTTCAAGAACCGTTATGTCGGCCGCACGTTCATCATGCCCGGTCAGGCTGTGCGCAAGAAATCGGTCCGCCAGAAGCTCAACGCCATGGCGATCGAATTCAAGGGCAAGAATGTGCTGATCGTCGACGATTCGATCGTACGCGGCACGACCTCGCATGAAATCGTCCAAATGGCGCGCGATGCGGGCGCGAACAAAGTCATCTTTGCCTCCGCGGCACCGCCGGTGAAGTTTCCGAACGTCTACGGCATCGACATGCCCACGCGCGGCGAGCTCGTCGCGCATGGCCGTACGGATGATGAAGTCGCGAAGATCATCGGCGCGGATCACCTCGTTTATCAGGATGTCGAAGCGTTGAAGCAGGCGGTGCGCGATATCAATCCGTCGCTTGCCCGTTTCGAGGCATCGTGTTTCGATGGCGATTACATCACCGGCGATATCACGACCGAATATCTCGACGTCATCGAACGCGCACGGACGGAGCCGGCATCGCAAGCCGACCGCGACTCGGCCGGGGATGTCAACGACAGCACCGTGACACGGTCCCAGCTGCATTTGCAGTTGTCGGTGGAGTGAGTCGGACCGGGATCATACCCGGGCCGTTCGCCTGAACGATTTCAACGAAGCCCGCTTCGGCCAATGCCGAAGCGGGCTTTTCTCATGTATGGCTCGGCATTTCAAGTCCGGCCGGATCGTAGGCGATTGCGCCGCGAATCTCGCGCCGGTCGCCAGACTCCGCAAATAACGATCCTATTAAAACCGTTGGGATAGATCCACTTCAACCGGATGTATCGTGGTTCCATGCCGTCGAAAATCGGCGCCGGGCCTGGAATCCGCGCAGGCTCGCTCCAGCAAAAGGATTGCTGGCAGACCTTTCCGGAGATCGAGAAAATGGAAGACCAACAAGTGGAATCTAACGGTTCGACGAGCGCAACGATCGAGCACCGGGCCGCTACGTCGAAGGCGCCAGGCGGCAACCCCCTCGGCGATCCGACACCTCGCGTTGATACGATTGTGTACGAAGGGCAGAAAGTGCCGATCAGTATCAACACGAATAACCTGGCCGGCGATAGCTATACCGACGTCCAATTCTGCGTGGCTGTGGATGACGAGAAACATCCATTGCAGAATCCAGATGGTATAAGCCCGACGGGCACTGCGGTCCATCCGGATTCGATGGGTAAGTTGATTCAGCCAGTGGTTGCCGGTCAATCTGACTACGGAATCGACATTGTTATCCAAGGCAAAGGGGGTGAAATTGCGACTTGGAACGTCTATATCACGGGGAGTGGGGCAACCCCCCCGACCCCGCTGAAATATAATCCCGACGTCCAATATGTAACCAAGGATGTGTCTCTCAACCCGCTTTGGGCGTATGAATTCTTGCTGCCGGGAAACAATACGCAGGCGACTAACGATGACGGACTGCACATCAGCGCTTACCAGGTCATGGACGAAACGGGCGCTGCGGTGCAGAAGCCGTTTTCCGCGAGAATCTTCCTGAGCCCGGGTAGCGAGCAAGCTGATCTGACGTGCCTCCACTTCTTCGACGCAAGCAAAACCGAAATTCGCCCCACTGCCGACAAGCAGTCGGTATGGATCGATAGCGACGCGCAGGGCGTACTCGACTTCTACGTTACAGCGAATACGCCGCTCACGAGTTGGAACCTCGTGACGCTGACCATGGACGTCGGAACGGAGGGCATCGTCCTTCCGGGGCTGATCATCGTCGATCTCGCACAAGTTCCGAAGGATGCGCAAGTGGATCCCCCGGCGATCGACGGGGCGAGCGGTCAGGTCAATATCGACCCGTCCGGTCCGCCGATGGGTGTCATCGTGCCAAGTACCACCATTTCGAATGGGCAAATACACGTCGACGATACATTGTTCCTCGGCGTCAATGGAACCATCCTGCCGGAAACGGGAAAGAAAGTCGTGCCCAACGACAAAAATTTGATCCTGAGCAACCAGCCATTTTTTCAAATCGCTCCAAGTTTGTTGAACTATTCGAATACGGGTGGCGATAATAAGATGCTGATTTTGATCGTCAGACCGGAAAATGGAGCGGTCAAATCGACAGAATACACGTTCTCTGCATTTGGGGATGAAGGTGATTCTGGAACTGTCTCGCCATTCCCGGTTGGTGATCAGAAATTTCCTCCGTTGAGCATTGTCGAGTTTAACGCGAGCCATGTCATCAATGCGCAAGATATCAAAAATGGTCTTACCGCAAAAATCAGCTGGGCATCATGGTTGCCGCAATACAAGCCTAGCTTGAATGACACGTTTACGATCTATGGTCTGATCGCAGGATATGATCGCTTTAGTAATTTTACGCCTGTGATCTTTAATGTTACGAGTCTCCCTGTAACGCAGGACAATCTCAACAGTGACTCTATCGAGACGCGGATCGACTCGCCAAGCCTGCGAGGATGGAGCGTTGGTCCTAATGGAGAGAAATCCACCATCATTTTCCAATTCAAGGCGGGCAACGAATACTCGAAAGCAACGCCTCAATACACGATCTATACGCTCCGTGCCGGCGGGGTATGACAAACGTATCGCGGTGCGGCCTGCAATCGAGGTCTTTTGACGTCGGCGGCTGCACTATTGACGGGGCGGATCATGAGAGTTGCGTTCAACGGTCCGGGCGTGGGCCAGAACACCTTGTTGTCGCCGCCGGGTCTGCCGCAGGCCCAAGGCGGGATCCTCGATCTCGGGTCGCCGGACATCACGGCCGAGGGTGCGATAAAGGTGGAGATACCGGCCTACGCGCAGCTCGGATGGGGCGATCGCGTAACGGTCGTATTCAGAGATGAATACGACAGGTCGATCGTCAGACTCGCATATCTGCCGAATCCGGCGCAATTCAAGGACGAAGCGTACGTTGCCGAAGTGCGTGTCCGTCCGTTATCGGCGTTGGCGTCCGGCAGCTATCACGTTGCGTATTCGGTTGCGAGCCGGACAGGAAACATCTCGAACTCGGAGGCGATCCCGGTGACAGTCACCCATTCGTCGTATGCCGGTGGCGGGCCCGTGACCACCGTCGGTACGGCATTTTTTGGCACCTATGTCTGCGGCGTGATCGGGAGCTGGGTTGTGCCCGCGGACTATTCGCTCTCGACGAATAGCGACATAGTCGTGCGTTCGTTGAACGGATTCGCCCCGCCTGGGGCGACCACCACCGACGTTCGGTTGAAGATTCAACGAATTCCTCCCGATGGTGGGACCGAGTCGATTGCCGTCGTGCAATCGAGCGACGGCAATGAATGGACGGTGAGCGCGGTGGGCAACACGAATGTCGACCTTCATAAAGAGGACCTCATTTCCATCGAACTGGATGGGCTGAGTAACGCGCGCTTCTTCGTTGCACTGGCGCTATAGCGGAGCAGGTTTTTCATTTTCGACGAGAGATTCATGCCGCTGACGCTTACAACGGATTGCCTTTCGCAGGAGACCGGCGGGGAATACGCCTTTTACAACTATCAACGCGTGATATTGACGGCAACGCTCGATCACGCGGAAGGCGACATCGTCGACGGTACGCTCGTATATTTTTCGCACGTTGGCGAATACGAGCAGCTGCAGCCGGTCGGCAACAATTGGGTGCCCGTGGACGGTGAGTTCGCTGTCGGTGTGCCGCTACTGAGAGCGCCCGATGCCGGAGAAAAATGGTACGCAAAACTGGTTGTTCGGGTGACAGGCCGGGATCTCGGCAATGGCATGACCTACGCCTATCTCGACAACAGCCGTCGATCCGCCGATCTGCCCTATACGATCAACCCTGTTTCCTGCGTCTGCCCGAGCTACATCGACGGATTCGGGCTGGCTTATCCCGAAGAGAATCAATCGTCCGACTTCTGGCTCGATTATGCCGAGCAGGATCAGTCGCCCGATAACCCGGGCAACAACTATCTCTACTATCGCTTTCAAGTCACCGATCCCGAAAGCCAGGTGGGCCTGCCCAACGTCTTCGTGCGGGTGACCTCGAGCATGTCCACTCCGGAGTTGATCAAGGGCAGGCAGATTCTCTTGTACGACCGCTATAGCGGAGCGCGCGCGCTGAACGGCGATGCGGCTTATGACGACGACTCCGTCTACCTCTATACCGACGATAACGGCGTGGCGGAGCTCTATCTGTGTCCGAAGGGCAAGACCTCGAGTATCGGTGCGTTGACGTACCAGATCGGGACGAACGCAGGCGGATTGGGACCTTATCTGATCGTCGATCCGAATGCTCAGTGGTCGACCCTCGAGTCGCCTCAGACCGACGACCCGGTTCAACTGAGCGGGCCCTCCTACGAGTTGGCGGACATCCCTCAATACGTGGACATCGGTGCGGATCAATGGCTCTTCCTGCTTTGCAACGGCAGGTTTCAAAGCTCGAAAAGGCTCCGGCAAGCAGACATCGGGGGCGACGCCGACATTACGATGCCGTTCCAGAATTCCGTGCTGCGCTCGCAGACGGCCCCGTTCGACGACGCCACGCGAAATTCGATGATCTATGTCGTCTATAGCCTGGTCATACGCGTATCGAGCAGTTGGGACTTCAACGCAACCGGTACGCCTCCGCCCGCATCCTCCAATGAGGAAGGGAATCGAACGCTGAATGCGCCGCAGCTTCGCGAGAGCCTGGACGGTTGGCCCATCAACGCCGCGCTGCTGTCGCGCGAATTGCATATCCGTGTGCCACTCGATCAGGCACAAATCGAAATCGGCGATGAAATTCGTATTCACATCTATTTGAACGCTTACCGGCGCGGTTCGGATGAACCGCTGGGTGTATCCCTCGGCGGCCCGTTCAATTGGTATGTCACGCGGTTCGACATCGAGAACGGGTTCGTCGAGTGGCCGTTCCTGCCGCAGCCGTTCTGGGGCCTGGGCCAGGAGCAGTCTACGGGCGACGTCGGAACGATCCGTGTGAATTACGACGTGGTGCGCGGCACCCACGTGGAAATAAAACGCATCGCCTATTCGTCTCAGGACCTTTTGATCGGCATCGACACCATTTTGCCGAACGGATACACCGCCGAGCTGTTTTGACGAAGCGATCGATTCCGTCATGGGGGAACAGTGAAAATCGAAGCCAACGCTGCACTGCCATCGGTCCGGCTTTTTCAAGCCACGGACGGCGTGCTCGATCTGCAGCGCCTCAATCCGCCCAACCCCGATATCGTCAACGACCCTGGCGACCCGGTGGTGGTCAGCGTTCTCGTGCCGTACGGGCAAGGAGGAGAAGTCGTCGTTTGGTTCGGCGACAAGAGCCAGAATTTTCCGGTTAACGATTCGAAGCGCGCCGTACAGGATATCTGCTTTACCAAGGATCGATTGCCGGCACCAGGGCAGTGCTACGACGTTTACTACGAATTCGGCGGGAAGCGTTCGGAGCCCGTTCAAATCACGCTGATCGATTCGGGCGAGCGGCCTCCCGTCGTGGCGCGTCACACGTGCAGCCTCTTTGGCACCTACGCCAAAGGCGTCGTCGCGGCCTGGGTGATCCCTGCGCCGCGGACATTGACGAGTGCCGATCCGGTCATTCGCTCGCTTCCAGGCGGCAGCCCATCGGAAGGCGCCAGCCTTGCGCTGCTTTTGCAGTCGGAAGCGAGCCAACCCGCCCGGATCGGCGAAATCGTTTATGGGCACGACGAATGGTCGATCACGCTCGATCAAGAGGTCATGCAACTGAACCGTTCGGATGTTTTGGCCTTGCAGGCCAGTGCCGATCGGACCTTTTTGAATTTTTCTCTCGACATGTAGCACGACCTGCAATGCGAAACAAAACCCCACATCGTCAACGATTGAAATATAGCGCGCTCTTTGCATCGCTGATTTCAGCCGGCGTGGTCTATACACCGGCACGAGCGGCATGCACAAACGGCTACACGTGGGTCGGCAATTCGGTAACGAGCAATCTAGGCGTGTGCCAGGCGGTCTATTTCAGAGACACGCGGACGCAGAACCTTTTCTCGAACGACGACACCGGGACGACGATTACCGCGAGCGGCGACGACATGTACACGGATCAGCGTGGACCCAACGCCGGCGATGGTGCGTCGGCCGTTGCGACGTTCATCGCCGTCAACTCGAATTCGCTGAATACGGCGATCGAGTTGCAGGGCTCGCAAAAGATTGTGGGTCTCGCCACGAGCGGCACGGAGACGGGGATATCCGTTGGGGGCTCGAGTGCCGGTTCGACGGCAGCGTTATTGCTGAACGGCGCGGACTTGCAGATCAACCTGCTTACGCGCGCGGGAACCGGGATTTTCATTTCGGGGAATGGTGTTGCTCCATTGGCCGGGCCCTACTCGGCGTCTGCCACGCTGACGGGGGGCACGAAGGTGGCAATCGATGCATGGCTTCTAGGCATCTACGTGGAGAAGGGCGGGGCATGGAACGGCAACGATCCGACGGGCTCGTTGACGATCGGCGCGGCGATCCCGCCCAACGACGGGATCAAGCTGGTGAACGCGGGCAGCTTCGTGTCCACTTCGAGCATCAACGTCAATGCGAATCACAGTGGCATATCGGTGGGCAATGCCGAGCGGTTCTCGTTGGACGGCGGAGATCAGACGAGGAGTGCGGTCAATGTTCGCGGCTGGAGTGCGAGCGGGACATACGCTTACGAAACCGGGATCGACTATTCCGACGCGGGGATAGCGACGGGACTCGTCAAGAACGTGACGATCAATATGCTCGATATCGGAGCCAACGGCTTTTACGGCAACGGATACGGCGTCAATATGCAACAGGGCAGCCTCGCGCTCGATCACGTGACGATCAATTCGCAAAATATCGACGGTGCGGCAGTGACCGGTATCGGCGGTACGCTGAATGCCACAGCGCTCACGATCAACGCGCAGGGTAAGGGAACAGCGGGCATTCAGTCCGAGCGTCACTCGCCCAATTCGATGTCGTTCACGCTTGGCGGTGCGACGACGAACACGGTGCAAACAAACGGCGACGCCGATCCATCGAGCACGGCATTCGGCAACTATAAATACGCAGCGGGCATCAATCTGCTCGACGGGACCGTCAATGTTTCGAATACGAACGTCATCACGACCGGGACGCAGGCCTATGGAATCTATCTAAGTCAGGGGAGACTCAATGCTCACTTGTTCGCGGGGCCAGGAACGGGAGTCAGCATTCAAACGAGCGGGGCGGGTGCGGACGGTGTGGTTTACAACCCGCAGAATGCGAATACGGCGGGGCTTTCCGTCGCGTTCGATCCGAGCACGAAGATTTCGACAACAGGCGAGAACGCCAATGGCTTCGCGGCTGACGGCGAAAACCTGAACCGTACGACGAGCCCGTTCTCGCTCTCGTTCGATTCTCTCGGCCTCGATTTCGCGAGCTTCTCGCTTTCGGGTGCCGGCGCGGCGGCAATCGACGCACGCAACGGCGCTGAGGTCGTGCTCGGTACGGGCAATCTCGGCGCGGCGACGCTATCGCCCGGTGCGTTCGGCGCCAAGGCCGAAGCGCTCGGCAAGGTGACGTTCACCAACGCTACCCGCACCGGTGGCGCGGCGCTGTGGGCAGCGCAAGGCGGTACGCTTGCCTTCAATGGAACGTCGGATGCGTCAGGCTCGACCATCGTGCTCGATCAGGGCGCGAACTCGCAAGGTGGTGGGCTGCTGGATCTCAGCAGCCGGAGTTCCGATCTGACGGTCGGGCTGCTCGAATCGAACGGATCGGGCGCGCTCGATGGCGTCGTCAATCTGGGTAGCAACAGTCTTGTCCTCGACGGCGCCGGAGTCGCATCGCCGTTTCAGGGAGCGATTCAAGGCTCGGGTGGACTGACGATGGCCGGTACCGGCACGCAGGTCCTATCCGGTGCGCATGTGTTCGATTACACGGGTGCCACCCGCATTCAGAGCGGCACGCTTGCTGTGCAAAACGCCGCGATCGGCAAAGACGCGGCCGGCAACTGGAAAGTGTTTCAGATCGGTGCGCCGGGGCAGCCAGGCGGTACGCTCGATGTCAGCGACAACGGCGGCGTGTTCGAGTTGGGCGGCATTTCCGGCGCAGGCACGGTCAAGCTCGGCACGATGGGCAGTCCCGTTTCGACGCTCGCACTGGCGGATGCCGGTACGAGTCTGTTCTCCGGGACGATCGCGGGCGATGGCGGCGTGACGCTGCAAGGCGGAACTCAAACATTCTCCGGTTCGAATGTCTTCGACTACACGGGTGAAACCCAGATTGCCGGGGGCACGCTCAAGGTCGGCGGGGCCGGCGGCAACCACGTGGCATCGAGCCTCTTCCGTTTCACATCGACGGGCGGCACGCTCGACGTCAGCGGCGGTGGTTTCACATTGGGCGGCATCGCTACTGACGATGGCGCCACGAATGCAACGGTCACGCTCGGCAGCCCGAGCGCACCGGCGAATTTGACGATAGCGGGATCCGGCAACTACGCCTACGCCGGCACGATCTCGGGCACCGGCGATATCGTCAAGAGCGGCACGGGTGTCCAGACCCTTTCCGGCACTGCCGCCTTTGCGAACACCGGCAAAACCGTCGTGCAAGACGGCGTGCTCGAAATCCGAAACATCAGCAATCCGGCGCAGTTCAATTACACGGTCGAGTTGAACGGTGGCTGGCTCGATCTATCGGACAGCTCGTTCGATCCAACCGGTGCGACAGCGACGCAGTGGGCCCAATTGCATGTCACCGATGGCGCGAACGCGGCGCGCGGCGGCATTCTCGCCGGTAACGACAAGATCACGCTGGGCCAGAACGGTGCGGATCAAAGCGAAGCGGCACAGATCGGCGGGGACGGCTCGAACGTGAACCAGCAGGGTGTGTTCGTCGTCAAGTCGGGCTCGAATACCGTCACGCTCGCGGGCGATAACCATTACGTCGGTTATACGCGTATCGCCGGCGGGACCCTGAAGGTCTCGCAAGACAGCAATCTCGGCGAGACGAATTGCTCCGTCAGCACCGCATGCGAGCGCGAGGTGATACTCGACGGCGGCAACCTCGAGATTGCCGGCGACTTCACGTCGCAACGTCAACTCCAATTGCGGCAAGACGGCCAGGTTCGCGTCGATGCACCCGGCGTGGCAGCGACGACCGCCACATTGGGCAGTGTCGCGGGTGAGGACAGGAAGCTGACGAAAACCGGCGCAGGCACACTGGTTTTGACGGGCGAAAGCTTCCTCGGCCACGCGGATGTGCAGCAAGGGGCGCTCGACTTGGGGCCGGCCGTCGTCGATGCGACGAAGATGGCCGGCTCGAACGCGATCACGCAAGCCGAGGGTACGACGGTCAACGTCGCGAGCGGCGCCATTTCGAGCGCGACCGACGCCATCGTGGCCAATGGAACGAGCACGGTCAATCTGTCGAGCGGGACGACGGTGACGGCGGGCGTGGGCAGTGCGCTGTATCGCGTGACCAGCGGAACGGGCACGCTGAACGCGACCTCCGTCGAATTGACCGGCCTCTTGCAGGCGCAGGGGGCGGGCAGCCAGCTCGCGCTTCATCTCGCGGGAGGCAGCGTCTATACCGGCACGCCGAGCGTGGTCAACGGCGCAACGGCGAGCTTGTCGACCGATGCCACGAGTACCTGGAACGCGACCGGGGATGCGGCGCTGACCGGGCTCGACAATCAAGGCACGATCGTCTTTGCGGATGCAGCCGCTACAGGACAAGGCGTCGGCCGCGCCGCAATGAAGGCCGCGCAGACGAGTGTGCCGGCTTATCACGCCATTACGGTCGACGGCAATTACACCGGTGGCGGTACGGTGAAGATGCGGACCGATCTGAGCAACATTGCGACGGCTGGGAATCCCAATACCGACCGTTTGCTGATCTCGGGCAGCGCAAGCGGGCAAACCACGCTCAGCGTATCGGTCTCCGGAAGCGGTGCCATCGTGGCACCTGCGTCCACCGGACAGCCCACGTCGACGCAAGGCATCTCGCTCGTGCAGGTCGGCGGGTCCGCCGGTGCGAATTCGTTCAAGCTGGCGGGCGACTATGTCGCCGTGCCGGGCAGCCCGTTTCAGTATCGGCTTTTCTCCTACGGTCCAAGCGGCGAGGGTCTGCCTGATTACACGCAGAGTGCCTTGCCCGCAGGGCAGGCGCAGCAGTGGGACTATCGGCTCGAGGCCGCCTACGACGATCCGACGCCCACGTCGGGGCGGCTCGCGCTCGTGCCTCAAGGCAGCACCTATTTGACTGCGCCGCTCGCGCTCCAGCACTACGAGGCAACGATCGTCGACAACCTGTATCGCCGCCTCGGCGATATTCGTCATGGCGTGTCCGATCCCAGCGGCGCCGAGGCCGAAGTCTTTGCGCGAACGATCGATTCGCGCAGCGCTTATCACAGCGACCTACCGTATCAAAGCTACGGATTCAACTTCAACCAAACCATTACCGCACTGCAATTCGGCGGCGATTGGCTGCACCGATCGAGCCCAGACCACGACATGCGTCTCGGCGTTGCTTTCACGCTGGGCCACACGTCGGTGACGCCGCAGGCCGCAGCGGCGAGCGCGAGTACCGCCTCCATCGACACCTACGGGCTTGCGCTGACGGGCACATGGCAGCGCCACGACGGGTGGTATGTCGACGGTGTCCTGTCGGTCGGGCGGTACGTCGGTACGGTGAACTCGGAGCAGCGAGGCGAGGTGGGCCGCTTTTCGGCGAACGGATACGACGCGTCGGTGGAGACCGGGCGCACGTTCGGTTTGCCCTATGGCATCGAAATGGAGCCGCATGTGCAGTGGCTCGCTCAAGCCCTTCGATTCGACAGTGGAAAGGATAAAGACGATGTCGTCGACTCGACGAGCGACCTCTTCGCATTGACCGGGCGGCTCGGCGTGCGCTTTTCCGTGGCGGCTCCAGGAACGCTTTCGTGGAGACCGTATATGCGCATCGACCTGTTGCATACCTGGATGAACTCGCCGAAGGCCACGCTGTCGGGCCAATCGTTCGAGATCGGCAAGCCGGGCAGCGCCATGGAGCTCGGCATTGGTGCAACCGGCATGCTCACGCCGGCATTGTCGATCTATGGCGAATTTTCGGGAAGACAGCGGCTCGGGCGCGGATTCAGCGATATCGGCGCAACGCTCGGCGTGCGTTATTCGTTTTAAGCGAGGAGAACATCGATGTTGCCAATTGCCACAAAGAACGACTTGGGTGCGGTGAAGATTGGGGCAGGGCTGCAAACGGATGACGCGGGGACGTTGAGTGTGGTCGACGAGGGCAGCGCACACAGCGTGATGTCGATGATCGTGACGTACGGCAGCCCCCGAGCCGATCCTTCGATGGCCACGTGGCTTCCGGCCAACATCGTCAGCGTGTATGGACCGCCGGGCCTGCCGGTGCTCGTTACCGTGACCGACGGTGCCACGCTCGTCGACCCCGATCCCGGTTCCGCCGACATGAAATCGCTGCAGCTCTCGGCTCGGGGTACGGCGCAGGCTCAGGTCCAGCTCGCAGCCGGTTCCGGCGACCGTGCGGTATCGGTCGTTGCCGCACCTTATATTCAGCCCGCGGACGTAGTCGGCGCCGAAGTGCTTGCGGCGCTGGCCGTCGCCGGCCCCGTGCAATGCCCGGCGTTCTTTTATCCGACGATGCATGACGCGTCATGGACGTTCTTCGAGACGTTCGGCTATACGCGAGGCGCGCCGAGCGATGGCGTGACCCCGTGCGTGGTCACTGTGTTCGTGGACTTTCTCTCGGCCAAGGACAGTGACATCACGAAGCTCCAGATGCAAGTGACGAGCGGCGACGCCGTGTTCGATATGGATAAGGGATCGCAAACCGCCGCTCCCGCAATCATCCAGGCTACGCAGGATTTCGGCATGGCAACGGCGAATATTTATAGCGCGTCGCCGGGGGGTTCGACGATCGAGGTTTCCGTGCCCAACGATGTTTTTCCTGACAAGGCGCTCGTCTATGTGTCATTCGTCGCGCCGCCGGTCAATGAAGCAGTCCAGCATGTATCGGAGGACGTGTGAACGACGACCGCGATTTGCAAATCAAGCTCGATATCCGAAACGATCCTCAACCTGCCGATGACACGAGCCTCATCTGGATCAGGGCGCAAGTCTATACGGTTGTCGGGAGCGAGACGTATATTCCGCCGCCGCAGGACGTGACGTTCAAAATCGAAGATGGCGCCGAGGGACAAAGCAATGCCGAGTTCGTGGGCACTGGCACGAAACAAGCCCATGGAAAAAGCAATGAAACGACAGGCTGGACGTCGTGGCAGTACTTCAAGAGCGGGCAGGACGGCATCGGTACCGTGAAGGCGTCTCTGACCGCGAATACGAGCGTGTTCGATACCAAGCCGTTTTCGTTCGTGCCGGTCGTCGGGATCTTGCCGTCGAGCGGGATCCTGGAAGTGTTCGGGCAAGCTTATTACTGGACGAGCGAGTTCTCCTACTTACCGAATATCATCGGCGCATACGCCCCGAACCGGTACGCCGCCTCCGCGTTCTTTTTCGAGCCAGCGGGAACGAATGCGGTGAAGATTCGGGATTCGCGCAATCGCTACGTGAACGTGAGTTCCGGTCAGTCACTCCTCACCATGGACGGGCCAGGAACCGCTTTCACGGTCGGCGTCGTAAAAGGTCAGAACGCCGTTATGACGCTCGAGGCGAACGGTCGTTATGTCTGTGCTTACTCGGCGAAAGATGACGGTTGGGATGGTTACAATCTCCTGGCGATCGGCACGAACCCCGACGATCAGGCGGCGTTTTTCCAGGTTCAGCCTAAGCCCCTGCCGCCGTATGACCTGAAGATCACGAGGTGTCCCGGTGCGATGAAATTGGGCGAAAGCGCCCAGGTATCGGGCACGCTCACGGGGCCGAACGGTCCGGTGGCATCGGCCGTTTGCAACGTGAACTATCGAAACACGTTGAAGGGGCCCTCGACGACGCAATGCACCGATGGGAAGTTTTCATTTACGGTTACCGCGGATGCAATGCCCGAGCAATCGGAAGCCTTCGTCGCCGTCAGTTATCAGACACCCGAATATACGGCGGCGGACGCAAGATGGATCAAGATCATTGCGCGGCAAGTCGCGATTCACCTGAAGGGAACGCCTTACTACTGGTCCTGCTCGCAGGACCCGTTCACGCCGGGAAAGATCGTTGCCGACGCAACGAGTCCGGCGGACGCGCGAGCCAAATTCACGTTGGAGATCGTACGGCAGGTCGCGCCGGACGTTCAGGCAGTCAAGATTCGAGACGACAAGGCATGTTACGTCAAGGTGGAGGGCAACGTTCTCTACGCGACTGGCCTCGACGCGACGGTCTTCCGGATGGCGACCGTCAATGGCTCGACAGTCAGGTTTCAGCAATCCAACGATGAATATGTGTACGGAATCGCAAAGGGCGCTGACGACGGTTATGACCTCTACGCGGACGGGCGAGGCGGCGACGGGGCGCTCATCGATTTCGAGCTCGTCGATACGTCGATGCCGACTTCGATTACGCTCCAGTCGGTTCCGCTCCAACTGGGGCTGCACGGTTACGCATCGAACTTTGGGTTAGCCAATGTCATCGCCGCCGACACTGTTGCCGACCCGGCAGGCAGCGTGTTTCAGATCATTGACGCCGGTGGCGGAAACATTGCGTTGAAGGCCAGCAACGGTCTATTCATCGGTGCCTTCGATGGATCCTCGGGTGCGCTCATGCCGATTTGCTACAACGATGTCATGTGCGCGAACGTCGAGTCGAGCGACGATCCGAATGCTGCTGTGCGCGTCGATGTCGTCAGCGGGGATCTCGGGTATGGAAGTGTCGTCAGGCTCGTTCACCAACAGTCAGGCAAGTATTACAAAGTCGTCCTGTATCGAAACGACTACTGCGTCCAGGCCATAACGACCGACCCCGATGATGTTTTCACGCAGTTCCATATCGGCAACCCGAATGCCGTATCGGCTGCAAGCGAAGATTCGGACAGTTAGCATGGCAGCGGGGCGGGGCACCGTCATGGCGCCCCGCATGGCCTGCCGTGGTGCGAGGAGGTATCATCCCCTATTCGCCGACTCTCTCGTAGCCATTGCGACCATGAACGACCCTTTTAATCTGGACACGCTCGCCGTGCGCGCCGGCACGGTTCGCACCGAATACAACGAACACTCCGAAGCGCTATTCCTGACATCGAGCTTTTGCTTCAAGAGCGCGGCCGAAGCGGCCGAGCGCTTCAAGCATTCCGAGGACTACTACACGTACTCGCGGTTCACGAACCCGACCGTCACGATGTTCCAGGACCGTCTTGCCGCGCTGGAAGGCGGCGAGGCTTGCATTGCGACGGCCTCGGGCATGAGTGCGATTCTTTCGGTGGTGATGGCGGCGCTGCAAGCCGGCGACCACATCGTCAGCTCGCGTGCGTTGTTCGGCTCCACGCTCGGTCTGTTCACGCAGATCTTCGGCCGCTTCGGCATCGCAACGACCTACGTCGATCCGAACGATCTCGACGCGTGGCGCGCTGCCGTACGTCCTGAAACGAAGCTGTTCTTCGTCGAAACACCGTCGAATCCGTTGACCGAGTTGTGCGATATCGAGGCCATCGGCCAGATTTCGAAGGCGGCCGGTGCACTGTTCGTCGTCGACAATTCGTTTTGCAGCCCAGCCGTTCAGCAGCCGTTGAAACTCGGCGCCGATGTCGTCATGCACTCGGCCACGAAGCTCATCGACGGGCAAGGGCGCGTGCTCGGCGGGGCGCTCGTCGGTACGCGCCAGTTCATCATGGAGAAAGTGTTTCCGTTCGTGCGCACGGCGGGCCCGACGCTGTCCGCCTTCAACGCGTGGGTTTTGCTCAAAGGCCTCGAGACGCTTTCCCTGCGGGCTGAGCGCCATTCGGCCAGTGCCCTGACGCTCGCGCGCTGGCTCGAAGCGCATCCGCGCGTCAAGCGCGTCTACTACCCGGGACTCGAGTCGCACCCGCAGTATGCGATCGCGCAACGACAGCAGCGCTCGGGTGGATCGGTGCTTGCGTTCGAAGTCATCGGCGACACACCCGATGCTCAACGTGCGAATGCGTGGCGCGTCATCGACGGTACGCGA
Organism: Trinickia sp.; assembly: GCF_057351765.1. NCBI lineage: Bacteria > Pseudomonadati > Pseudomonadota > Betaproteobacteria > Burkholderiales > Burkholderiaceae > Trinickia > Trinickia sp. The sequence goes on from NZ_JBMRBK010000047.1 coordinate 38,130, forward strand.
TTGTGTTCGATCACGGCCAACCTCGGCGATACGCGCACGACGATCACCCATCCGGCCACGACGACGCATAGCCGTATCACGCCCGAAGCGCGGGCGGCCGCGGGGATCACCGAAGCGCTGCTGCGCGTGGCCGTCGGACTCGAGGATGCGGGCGATATCTGCGCGGATCTCTCACACGGTCTCGGTGAGTGAGCGGTTCCGTTCCACTGTCCGGGCTCCGGGCGTGGCTCGCCATTGCCCGGGCGCGATGCCGAAGCGGCGCGTGAAGGCATGCGTGAACGCGCTTTGATCGCCAAAGCCGACGCCAAGCGCCACCTCGGCCAGCGAGTTGCGCGGATCGCGCAATAGTGCGAGCGACGTGTCGAGCCGCAATCGCTGCAAATAGCGATGTGGCGTCGTGCCGAACGCCTCGTCGAAAAGCTGATGAAAACGACGCACACCGAAGCCGCAATACGCCGCGAGATCGGCCACGCGCAGCGGCTCAGATAAACGTGCGCGCAGCCAGCCGTCGATGCGTGCGAAGTCGAGCCCCGCAGCCGGCGCGGCGTCGGTCAGGCCACCCAGCGTGGCGAGTGCCGAGGCGAGACGTGTGGCGGCCTCCCATCCGAATCGACGCGCCGGCCACGATCGGTCGGTGTCTGCCGCGCCCGCCAGCCCCATCTGCGCACGCGCTCGCACGACATCGGCAACGAGCGCCGTCATCGCCTCGTCGAGCGTCAATACCAGCGCTCGCGCAAAGAGCCGCTCGGGAATGGCGAGCGAGGCAGGCGGTAGATCGACCACGAGTTGCCGGTTCTCGCCGATGCCGGCGTACTCGTGCAATGCGCCTGCGGGAACGAGCCAGGCGCGGCCGCGGTCGATGCGCTCGCCGATGCCATCGACCGTCATCTCCATCGCACCATCGGAGCCGATGACGACCTGATGGAACGCATGCTCGTCGCAGGCGCGGGATTGCCCGAAGCGCCGCAGCGAAACGCCCGGTGACGAAAGGACGGGTGTGCTCATATCAGCCCGCGCGATGGCGATATGCGGATCGATACGAATCGCGACGAATGGACCGTCGATCAGACGTCCAGCAATTCCACTTCGAATACGAGCGTTGCATTGGGCGGAATCACGCCGCCGGCGCCGCGTGCACCGTAACCGAGCTGCGGCGGAATCGTCAGGCGTCTGACCCCGCCGACCTTCATGCCTTGCACGCCCTCGTCCCAGCCCTTGATGACCATTCCGCCGCCGAGTACGAATGCGAATGGGTCGTTGCGGTCCTTGCTCGAATCGAATTTTTGTCCGTCGGTCAGCCAGCCGGTGTAATGGACGCTGACGGTGCGGCCGGCCGTGGCTTCGGCGCCGCTGCCTTCGGTCAGATCTTCGTATTGGAGGCCCGACGCGGTGGTCACGCTCGACATGAGATTGCTCCTCGAATCGCAATGGAAAACCGCCATTGTAGGCGCTTGCCGTCAGGCAAGGTGCCTATAATGTGGTTTCCCGACATACCCGGGTCCTTCGGGAGTCGCCGACGCCAATGTCGCGATCGTGCCGCGCAGGGGCGCGCAACTCGGGGCAACCGGACACCCATCCATCCAGAGGCCGATCGTGTCGACGTCTTTCAATGCCGTTGCCGCTGCCACATCCGATGAACGCTTCGCGCGCATGCGCGCGGAGACGGCGCTGTTCATGCGCGATCACGTACTGTCGATCGTGTCTCACGATCTGCGCAGCCCGCTGAACGCGATTCATAGTTGGGCGTATGTGCTCGAACGCAAGATCGATCCGAACGATCCGGCTGGGCTGCGCGCCCTCGCGGGGATCCGTTCCGGTGTCGAACAACAAGTCAAGCTGCTCGAAGACGCTGTCGACGGTACGCGCGCCGAGACGAAAGCGTTGCCCATCGAGCGTGCCGCTTTCCAGTTGCGCCCGGTGCTCGAACGCGGCCTCGACGAGCTCAGGCGCTCGCTTGCCGAGGCGCGAGGCGTGTCGTTCAGTTTCGATTCGCCGCTCGACGGCGAGCAATGCGATGGCGACAAGGAGCGCCTGCTGCAAGCCGTATGGGTGATGCTCGCGTTCGGCGTCGAGGGCAGTGCGCCCGGCACGGTCGTGACGCTCCAAAGCAGTATCGACGGCGGCTTTTGGCGCACCGAGGTCAGCCATACGATCAACGCGGCCGCGCTGACGGATGCGGAACTGCCGCACGCGTTCGAGCCGTTCGCGCGCAAGCAGGTGTTGCTGCCGCGCGAAGCAGGCCGCGTTGCGTGGGTGCTCGCGCTGCCTCAGCGCGTGGCGCTCGCGCACGGCGGCACGTTCGAGCAGAGCGGCGCCGGTGAGGGCGAAATATCGCGGCTTTCGCTGCGCGTTCCGCTGATCGCGGTCTGACAGCCGGGGGGCGGATGTCAGCCGCCGTTATCGCCTGACGAAACGCGCAAACGTGCTAACGCGCAACGCGCGGACGCACGGCGCAGCGCACGTTGCGCCGGGCCGTCATCGGCCCGGCACGCCTTCCTCGACAAGCAACGCAACGGGCAATGCGCTCAGCACATCGCGCACGAAAAGGCGGCCGTCGTCGCCCACCTTCGGCGCCGCGGGGCTCAACCAATCGAATAGCGCACGGCCGGCTAGCGCGAGCGGCAACTCGATCGACGTATCGTCCCACCGCAGCGGATCGACGAGCGGCAGATCGCGTTGCGGCGAAAGCAGGGCGGCGGCGAGCCGTGTTCCGACGACGATGGCATAGGCATCGCCGTGTCGGCGCGCGAATGCGACCACGTGCCGCGCGCCGCTGCCATGCACGCGCAACGGTAGATAGGCACCCGCGAGAAAGAGCGCCGGCGAGACGGCGCGCAGCGCCAGCGCGCGGTGAACGATACCGAGCTTCACGCGCGCATCGCGCCACGTGCCAAGTCGTTCGCTCGGTGGCGTATCCGCGAGTGCGGCACGGCGTGCCTCGAAGTCGACGGGCCGGCGATTGTCGGGATCGACGAGGCTGAAATCCCAAAGCTCGGTGCCCTGGTAAAGGTCGGGGACGCCCGGCGATGCAATGCGCACGATGGTTTGCAACAGACTGTTCACCGCTCCCGCGGGCGCGATGCGCGCGACGAACGAGGCAAGCTCGTTCAAGAAGCCGTCGCGGCGCTGCGGAGCGAGGATATCGAAGAGAAATGCGCGCGAGGCTGCTTCGTAGTCCAGATCGGGCGCCTGCCAGCTCGTGCGCAGCTTGGCCTCGCGCAGGGCTTTCAGTTGCCACGTGGCCACTCGCTCGGCGAAGGCCTCGACGCCCCGAGCGTCGGACGGGTCGAGCTCGAGCGGCCAGCAGCCCACGAGCGTCTGATAGAGCATCGCCTCGGCGCACGCGCCGGGCGCCCACTCGCGCGATGCGGCCGCTCCAGGCGCGGCCGCATCGGCGGCCAACTCCCCTGTCGCGGTACGTCGATGCGGCGCGTTGAGTGCCGACCACGCACGCTGTACGGCGCACCATTCGCTCGCGATTTCACTGAGCACGGCGAGCCGCGCCCGTACATCCTCGCCGCGCTTGTGGTCATGTGTGGCAGTTGTGACAAGACCGTGCGGGAAGCGCTGGGCACGCTCGAGGTTCGCCGCATGGAATTGCTCGACCGTGAACGCGAATACGCCGGGGTCGGCGCCGACCTCGTTGCGCGACAATAGCCGTCCATAGCGGTAAAACGCCGTGTCTTCGACGGCCTTGGCGGCCAGCGGCGCGCTCAGTTGCGCGAAATAGGCGCAGGCTGTGCGGCGTTCCCGGCCCGCTGCGCCGGCGCCCGCGCCGGCGCTTGGAGTGCCCGCCTGCTCGTCGCGTCCATCGTGTCCGCCGAGCCACAGATCGATTTGATCGAGTACGGCCGAGTAGCTTGCCGGCAGCGATGCGCGCGCACCGTCCAGCGCCGCTTGAAAATACGGTTCGTCATCCAGCGTCCGGACGCCGTTGCTCGGATAGACCCGATAGACGCGAAGATGCACGGCCAGCTCGGTCAACGCGCGCCGAATCGCGGTGAACGTGAAATCGCGCGTGGCGGGATGCTCGCGTGCCAACCGGTGCAGGGCGCGGCTTGCGCGATCGAGCTCGGCCGAGAGGTTCTCCGCAAGAATCTTTCGACGGGCCGCACGCGCTGTCTCGATGAACGACGTTTCGCTGCCGGCGAGGTCGTTCCACGCGGCAGTGAGCGGCGCTTCGCCGTTCGGGTCGTGCAACAGCGCACCGATCAGATCCATGAAGTCGTAACCGGACGTGCCGTCGGCGTCCCAGTCGACAGGTAGCGTTTCGTCTGCCGCCAGGATTTTCTCGACGATCAGATATGCGCGCGCATCGCCGAGCTGGGGCGGGCGTTGCCCCTGTCGCTCCGCGAACCGCTCGCGCAAGCGGTGGCAATACTCGCGTGGATCGACGAGGCCATCGATATGATCGATGCGCACCCCGTCGATGACGCCCTCGGTATAAAGCCGCAGGATGAGCGCGTGCGCTGCCTCGAAGACTTCGGCGCGTTCGGTGCGAACGGCGGCGAGCGAGCCGATATCGAAAAAGCGCCGCCAATTGATTTCGTCGGCGGCCGTGCGCCACCAGGCGAGGCGATAGAACTGGCGCTCGAGCAGCCGATGCAGGCGCTCGCGCGATGCACCGGCATGCGGTGCATAGGCGGCGAGCGCGTTCTCGATCGCCTGTGTGCCGTGCGTGACGACATAGGCTTGCAAGCCATCGAGGGCGCTCGATGCGCGCGTGCGGTCCTCCGGCTGCGGCGTGAGGTTGTCGAAGCGTTCGGCGATCGCAGCCAGCGCCGAGTCGGGCGCGGCTTCCGCGGTTGCCCCGCCCCGCAGGATCGCCGCGTAGTCGACGGGGCAAATTGGAAAGACATGCTCCGCATAGCGTGCGGCGAAGCGCGCGCGCTGGGCGTCGAACACGAGCGTAATGCGGCCAGCCGCGAGCTCCGCGCCATATTGCGCGCCGAGGCATGGAGCGAGGACCTTGCCGCGCAGGGCCGGATCCGGCGAGTGCCAGTCGATGTCGAAGTGGCGGGCGTAGGTGCTGTGGCGACCCCACTGGAGCACATCGAGCCACCATTTGTTGCCCGCCTGCCAGATGCCCATGTGATTGGGCACGATGTCGGCGACGATGCCCATTTGCCGTGCGTGCAGCGCATCGGCCAGGCGCTTTAGCGCGGCTTCGCCGCCGAGCTCCGGATTGACGATGCCGTAGTCCACCACGTCGTAACCATGCATCGAGCCGGGCGCGGCCGTCGTCAGCGGAGACAGATAAAGGTGGCTGACACCGAGCGCCGCGAAGTAGTCGGCGTTGGCGGCCGCATCGTCGAACGTGAATCCGCGGTGCAGCTGCAACCGAAGCGTGGAGCGCGGCAGCGTCATGATCGGCGGGGCGCCCCGTGCGGGGCTCGCGCGGGCGGCGCCGTGCCGGCGTTACCGGTGTTGGCGGTGTGGGCGGTGTTGCGTGGACGCGCATGGGCGATCGCGCGCAGCCTGACGTTGAGCCCGTCGTCGGCGAACAGCGCATCGATCGATACCGCGAGACGGCGCCGCCAGTTCGGATGTTCATCCACGGAACCGGGCAGATTGGGCTGCTCGGCGAGGCCCATGAGGTCTTCGAGCGGATAGACGACGAGCGGTGCCGGCGTGGCGCAGACATAGGCCAGCGCTTCGTCGATGGGCGGCTGCTCCGGCGGTGGTGCCTCGACGGCGCGCGGGGCGATGCCCGCCTGCTGGAGCGCGCGCCAGAGAGCATCGCGATCGGCGGCGCGTTCCGCCTTTGCAAGCGCGACAGGATCTCGGCGATCCGGTCGCGCCGCCGTTTGTCCGATGCGGTGGCGCCAGTCGATATCGTGACCTTGCCACCAACCCGCGATCGTGGGCAGATCGTGCGTTGTCGTCGTGGCGAGCGCGCCCTCATCCCATTGCCCGGGCGCGGCAAAGCCTTTGCCGTCGGCGGTTCGCTCAAACCAGAGCACGCGCATGCCCAGCACGCCGTGATGCGCGAGGCGATCGCGGAAGCCGGCCGGCACCGTGCCGAGGTCCTCGCCGATCACGACGGCATGATGCCGCCACGATTCGAGCGCGATGAGCCGCAGCAGGTCGTCGAAGGGATAGGCCAGGTAGGCGCCGTCGGCTGCCCGCGCGCCTTCCGGTACGAGCCATAGCCGTTTGAGTCCCAGCACGTGGTCGATGCGCAGGCCGCCCGAATGAGCGAAGGCGGCGCGCAGCATGTCGATGAACGCGGCGTAGCCTTGTTGGTTCATGGCGCGCGGTGAGAATGTCGTCAGCCCCCACGCTTGCCCGGCCTGATTGAACAGATCCGGAGGCGCACCGACGGAGACGCCCTGCAGCATCTCGTCCCGATACGACCACGCATGGCTGCCGGCGCCATCGCAGCCGACGGCGAGGTCGGCGATCAGGCCTATCGCCATCCCGGCATCGCGCGCGGCGTGTTGCGCGTAGTCGAGTCCTTTGGCGGCCAGCCACTGCAGGAACAGGTGAAAGTCGATCTCTTGCCGCTGCTCGCGTGCGAAGGCTTCGGTTTGCGCACTGCGCGGATGCCTCAACTCGGCTGGCCAGTCGCGCCAGTGATCGTGGCCGTGGCGGGCGCGCTCGAACGCATCGATCGCTTCGAAACGCGCGTGATCCTCCAGCGGCTGTCCGCCGCGCGCGCAAAACGCCTCGAAGTCGGCCGCATTCGGTGAGCTGCCGGCCCGATCGCGCAGACAGAACCGCTCGAACAGCGCCCGCAGCACGATGAGCCGCAGCCCCACGGCATTCGGCCAATCGACTAGCGGCTCGGCCTCCAGGGCTGCCCACGCCCGCGTCGCTCCGACGGCCTGCAGCGCGCTCTGGGCAGCATCGCGCCCGAGCACGGCCGCGGGATCGATATGCGCGACGTTCAAAAAGAGGCGCGACGACGGGGAGTACGGACTGAACTTGGTCGGTGCCGCGCTGAACATCGCATGCGTCGGGCTGATGGCCAGTGCATGCGCGCCGCGGCGCGCACTCTCGATCGCAAACGCGGCGAGCGCGGAGTAGTCGCCGATGCCGCCGTCCCCGTCGCGGCGCAGGCCATACAACTGCGCGGCGATGCCCCATAGCGCCGGGTGCGCTGCCTCGAGGCCGGCTGCGCGGCAGGCGTCGGCCACGGTATGGCAACGGCTGGGCGCAACGGCCAGCTGCACGCAATGATCATCGACGCAAAGCGTGTGGTAGCCGGGCTGCGAGACAGGGGCAAGCAGTGCCGTTTCACCCCTCGGGGTGCCGAGACGCCCTTCGATCGATTCGCCGCCTTCGAGCTCGATCCGATATCGGCTGGTCGGCTTTACCGCGCGTGCGGGCAACGCGATAGCGTGGCCGCATTCGGCGGTGATGAGCGGCGGCAACGTGTGCGCGGCTTGCTCCGCATCCAGCATGGCAAGGCTCGCTTGCGCTTCGCGGCGCGTGCGGCAGGGCAGCCCCAGTGCATCGAGGAGCGTGGCGAGCGTGTCGTGCGGCACTCGATGCTCGTGGCCGTTGGCGTCCTCCCATCGCACTTCGAAGCCGGCGCGGGTGGCAAGGCGCTCGATCGCGTCGTGTTCCGATCGGTTGGGCGGGGCCTTTGCCATGATCGCGCTCACGTGTCGCGCCGCTGTGCGTCGACGGCGCGCGCATCGTGCCGCAGCGCATAGCTGTTGACGTCGCCGGTCAGCCAGGCGATGCAGGCGTAGGGCGGCAGCTCCCCGGCGTCCACGGCATCGCGCGTGCGCGGCGGTGTTTCGAAAACGACCATCCCGTCGGGCCGTTCGGGAAATGGTAGTGGATCGGGTGTGAGATTCAGGGCGATCGACAAGATCTCGCCGTCGGCGAGCCGCCAGCGCGCGACGAGCGCATTGGCGTCGAGTCCGCTTGGCATTTTCAACACCGATGCGCCGAGCGCGCGCGAATGCTCGATGCGCTGCGCGATCAGTTTGGCGCGCACCGCCAGCGCGGAGCGATAGAAGTGCAACCAGGCGTCGTGTTCGCCCACGGGGCTCCTGCGCGGTGCCGTTTGCGTCTCGCAGACATCGTCCGGTGCCGGCGGCGAAGACAGGGCGAACGTCTGCGCGGCATTCGGATCGGGAATGCGGGCGCGCCGTTCCGGATCGCTGAAGGCGGCGAACTTCGCGAACTCCTGCCGCCGCCCTTCGCGTACCGCGTCGGCGAGTTCGCCTGCGTAATCGGTGAAATAGAAGAACGGTTGCGTGGAGCCCGATTCTTCCTCCATGAAAATCAGCGGAATTTGCGGTGCGAGCAGCACGAGCGCGCTCGCGGCGAGCAGTGCCTGCGGCGCGCACAGCGTGCGCAGACGCTCGCCGAACGCGCGATTGCCGACCTGATCGTGATTCTGCAAGAACATCACGAACGAGGTGGGCGACAGATGCGCGCTCGGTTCGCCGCGCGGTGCGCCGTCATGGATGGGCGAGGGCTCGCCCTGGTAGGCGAAACCTTCGGCCAGTACGCGCGCGAGCTTCTCGATCGGCTTGTCGGCGTAGGCGCGGTAGTAGCCCTCGTGCTCGCCGGTCAACAGTACGTGCAGCACGTTGTGCGCATCGTCGTTCCATTGGGCGTCGAACGGACCGTCCAGCAGGCTGGCCGTGTTGCGCTCGTTCTCGAGCACGAGATGGACATGGCGACCGGGCTCGATCGAGCGGCGCACGCGTTCGCCCAACTCGCGCAGCCATTCGTCGTTGCCGATGGCATGCACGGCGTCGAAGCGCAGGCCGTCGAACCGATATTCGTGCAGCCAGTAGAGCGCGTTCTGACAAAAGAACTCGCTGACTTCCATGCGAGCGAAGTCGATCGCGGCGCCCCATGGCGTTTTGACGTCGCTGCGAAAGAACGACGGCGCATAGCGCGGCAGATAGTTGCCTTCGGGACCGAAGTGGTTGTACACGACATCGAGGAAAACGGCGAGGCCGTGACCATGCGCTGCATCGATCAGCGCCTTGAGGTCTTCCGGGCGTCCGTAGGACGAATCGGGCGCGAACGGCAGTACGCCGTCGTATCCCCAGTTGCGGTGGCCGGGAAAATCGTTGAGCGGCATCAGCTCGATGGCCGTGACCCCGAGCTCGGCGAGCCGCGGCAGGCGCTTGGCGATACTCGCGTAGCCGCCCAGCGCGCCGACGTGCATCTCGTAGATGACCGTTTCTGCCCAGGGCCGGCCTTGCCATTCGGCGTGTTGCCACGCGTAGGCGCGCGGCGCGATGACCTCGCTCGGACCGTGCACGTCTTCCGGTTGAAAGCGCGAGGCCGGGTCCGGTACCGCGAGGCGGCCGACGCCGTGGTCGCTGTCGATCAGATAGCGATAACGCGCGCCCGCGCCACACGCGGCTTGCGCCTCGAACCATCCGTTGCCGGTCGCATGCATGTCGACGAGATCCGTCGACGCGTTGTATTCGATTTCAACGCGCACCGCCTTGCATGCCGGCGCCCAGAAGCGAAAACGGGTACGCGGTTGCGCGCCCGCTGCGGTATCGAGCAAGTGCGCGCCGAAGGGCAGACAGTGCGCGTGTCGGACGGCGCGGTCGAACGGATGTTCGTGCATGAGACTGATCCTTCGTTCAGCGATGAGTGTCGACCGCTGCGGTGCTATCGTGCGCGGCGGACGCACCGGCTTGCGGCGGCTGCGCGCAAAGAACGGCAAACCCGTGTTCGCCGAGAACGAGCGTTTCGCCTTCGAGGCGATGAGCGGGAACCTCCGGCTCTGTACTATCGATCAGCACGTTCCATTCCAGAGCGGGCTCGGGTGGCGTGAACGCGAGCGGCATCGGGCCCCCGTTGAGCATCAGCAACAGCACTTCGGTCTCACCGGTCATGCCCGCTCCTGCACGGCGCAGCGTGAGCGCCCGACCCTCGGGGTCCTGCCACGCTTCGTCCGTCAGCGGTTGGCCGCGCTCGTCGAACCAGCCGACGTCCTTGATGCCGGGCAACACATCGTCCGCGCCATGTAGAAACCGCGTGGAGCGCAGCAGCGGGTGGCGCTTGCGCAGCGCAATGAGCCGCGCGACGAACGCGACGAGCGCCGCGCCTTCGCCGCTTTCGGCCGCGCGCCAGTCGAGCCACGACATTTCGTTGTCCTGACAATAAGCATTGTTGTTGCCGCCTTGTGTGCGGCCGAATTCGTCGCCGGCCGACAGCATCGGCGTGCCGAGCGAGGTGAAGAGCGTCGCCAGCATGGAACGCGTGACGCGAGCGCGAGTGGCAACGATCTCGGGATCGTCGGTCGGGCCCTCGGCACCCCAGTTCGCGCTGCAGTTTTCGTTGTGCCCGTCGGCGTTGTTTTCGCCATTGGCTTCGTTGTGCTTTTGCTCGTATGAGACGAGGTCGGCCAGCGTGAAACCGTCGTGCGACGCGAGAAAGTTGACCGACGCCCATGGCCGCCTGAAGCGATGATCGAACAGCTCGGCCGAACCGGCGACGCGCGCGGCAAGCTCGGCGCGCACATTCGAATCGCCGCGCCAGAAGCGCCGTACGCAGTCGCGGAATTTATCGTTCCATTCGGCAAAGCCGGGTGGATGCCGGCCGACCTGGTAGCCGCCCGGGCCCACATCCCAAGGCTCGGAAATCAGCTTGCGTTGCGAGAGTACCGGGTCCTGGCGAATCACATCGAAAAATCCCGAGCCGGGATCGAAACCGGTGCCTTCGCGGCCGAGCGTCACACCGAGATCGAAACGGAAGCCATCGACGTGATAGGCATTCACCCAGTACCGTAGCGAATCCATGACCATCTGCAGCACACGCGGGTGCGAGAGATTCAGCGTATTGCCGCAGCCCGTATCGTTGATGTAATGACGCTCGTCGCCGGGGATCAGACGGTAGTAACTCGCATTGTCGAGACCGCGCCAGCAGACGGTCGGCCCGAGCTCGTTGCCTTCGCACGTGTGGTTGTAGACCACGTCGAGTATCACTTCGATGCCCGCGGCGTGAAATTGCCGCACGGCGATGCGGATTTCACTGAGCCGGCGCGTGGAGAGGTAGGCGGGGTGCGGTGCGAAAAAAGTCGCCGTGTTGTATCCCCAGTAGTTCGACAACTGACGCTCGAGCAGGAAACGTTCATCGAGAAACGCATGGATCGGCAAGAGCTCGATCGTGGTGATGCCGAGTTTATGCAGATGATCGATCAAGCGCGGCGATGCAAGCGCGGCGAAGCTGCCGCGTTCGTGGGGACGAATGTCATCGTCGGTCATCGACAGGCCTTTGACGTGCGCCTCGTAGACGATCGTTTCGGCCCACGGAACCTCGGGGCGCACGTCGTGCGACCAATCGAATGCTTCGTCGATGACGACGCACTTCGGCATGGCCGGTGCCGAATCGCGCCGATCGATCGACAGATCGTGGCGGTTCGAATGGACGCGATAGGCAAAAAGCGCATCGGACCACCGAAACGCGCCGGCGAGCTTCTTCGCATAGGGATCGAGCAACAGCTTCGATGGATTGAAGCGATGACCGTCATAGGGATGATAGGGGCCATGTGCGCGAAACCCGTACACCGTGCCGGGATGGGCGCCGGGAAGATAGCCGTGCCAGACCTCGTCCGTGCATTCGGGCAACGGGTAGCGCGCGAGCTCCTTATGGCCTGTCGGATCGAAGAGACAAAGATCGATTTGCTGCGCGTTGGCCGAAAAGACGGCGAAGTTGACGCCGAGTCCGTCCCACGAAGCCCCAAGCGGATACCCTGCACCGGCCTCGAGTCTCTCGGGTAATGCGTTCGCCATGCCCCGTCATCCTTTTCGGTTCATATGGTTCGTATCGTGGGGTGCCGCTCACGTCAGTCCGCGCGCAGCACGATCGTCGCGAGCGGCGGCAGCGTCAGCACCAGCGACTGAGGCTTGCCGTGACTCGCGACGTTTTCGGTCACGGCGACACCGCCGTTACCGACATTCGATCCTCCGTAGATGTCCGCGTCGGTATTGATGATCTCGTGCCACGGGCCCGCACGCTGCATGCCTATTCGATAGCCGTGACGGGGGACCGGCGTGAAGTTGCAGACCACGGCGACCTCCCTGCCGGCGCCGTCGCAGCGCCGGTACGCGAACACGCTGTTTGCGCTGTCGTCGCCGACGAGCCATTCGAAGCCGCCCGGCTCCGAATCGAGCGCATGCAGTGCCGGCTCCGCGGCATACACACGGTTGAGGTCGCGTACGAGCAGTTGCACGCCGCGGTGCATCGGGTCGTCGATCAGATGCCAGCGCGGCGAGCCGTCATGATCGAACTCGGTGTCCTGCGCAAACTCGCCGCCCATGAAGAGCAGCTTCTTGCCGGGATGGGTCCACATGAAGCCGAAATACGCACGCAGATTGGCGAAGCGCTGCCACCGGTCGCCCGGCATTTTGCCGAGGAGCGAACCCTTGCCGTGTACGACTTCGTCATGCGAAAGCGGCAGTACGAAACGCTCGGAATACGCGTAGACCATACCGAACGTCATGTTGTGATGGTGGTAGCGTCGATAGACCGGGTCTTCCTGCACGTAGTGCAGCGTGTCGTGCATCCAACCCATGTTCCATTTGAAATTGAAGCCGAGTCCGCCATCTTCGACGCGCGCCGTGACGCCGGGCCATGCCGTCGATTCCTCCGCGATGGTGATCGCACCGGGTACCCCCGGTGCGTAGCCCACTTCGTGATTGACGCGTTTGAGGAACGCGATGGCTTCGAGATTCTCGCGGCCGCCGTAGATATTGGGCACCCATTGGCCTTCGGCGCGCGAATAATCGCGATAGAGCATCGAAGCCACGGCGTCCACGCGCAAACCGTCGACGTGATAGCGCAGCAGCCAGGCGAGGGCGGAAGCGATGAGGAACGCGCTGACCTCGTGGCGACCGAGGTTGTAGATCATCGTGTTCCAGTCCTGATGGTAGCCCTCGCGTGGATCGGCATGCTCGTAGAGCGGGGTGCCGTCGAATGCCGCGAGACCGTGCGCATCGTTCGGGAAGTGCGCGCTGACCCAGTCGAGAATGACGCCGAGGCCCGCTTCGTGCGCGCGATTGACGAATTCCGCGAAACCTTCCGGCGGCCCGAAGCGGGCCGACGGGGCGAACGGCGAAAGCGGCTGGTAACCCCAGGAGCCGCCGAACGGATGCTCCGCGATCGGCAGGAATTCGACATGCGTGAAGCCCATGTCGAGCGCGTAGGGGATCAGCCGCTCGGCCAGCTCGGACCAGTTCAGCCCGCGATGCCCAGCTTCATCGATGCGCAGCCACGATTCGGGATGCACCTCGTAGATCGAAATCGGCGCGTCGGGTGTTTGCAACGATCCACGGTTCGCAATCCATGCGCCGTCGGTCCAGCGAAATTGCTCGATACGCTCCACATCGGCCACGACCGATGCGGTTGCCGGTGTGCGCTCCGTTTGCATGGCGCAAGGATCGGCCTTCAGCGGCAGCGTGTGGCCGTCTCTCGCGATGATTTCGTATTTGTAGGTCGCGCCTGCCGCGAGGCGCGGAACGAAGAGCTCCCATACCCCGGCGACGTGCCTGAGCCGCATGGGGTGACGACGGCCGTCCCATGCATTGAATTCGCCGACGACCGAGACACGCCGCGCATTGGGCGCCCACACGGCAAAACGCACCCCCGGTATGCCGTCTTGCGTGCACGGCCGCGCGCCGAGGCACTGTATGACTGCGTAGGGGTCCGCCCGCGCGAGCCGTTGCAGTGCGTCTTCGTCGAGCACGGACCCGAACGAGTAGGTGTCCTCGATTTCTTGCTCGACGCCATGCCAGTCGATGCGCAGTCGGTAGGGGACGGCGCGCTCGACGAAGCCCGCGAAGAGGCCGCCCGCGGCGATCTCGGAGAGTTGGCCGAGCACAGCGCCGCTCGCGCGGTCGACGACAGCCACGTGCGCCGCGCCGGGCAGCAGGACGCGCACGACATGGCCCGCGCTCGTCGAATGCATGCCGAGCCGCGAGAACGGATCGGGATGGCGGGCGTCGACGAGCGCCTCGATGTCGACGGGATCGAGCCCGATCGACGGATTGCGGTCGGCACCGGAGTGGCGGGGGAAGGATGTATCGTTCATGAGTACACCGAAGCAAATCAAGGCGACGCGGGCGAGCCGTCGGCGTGGCCGTCGTCACCCGCTGCGCTGGTTTTGCCGCCGCCGCTGCCGGCTCCGGACACCGGTACGCCGATCAGCCGGTCTGCGAGCGCGGCAAGGCCGCGCACGGGCAGCGCCAGCCAGGTCGGCCGATTGGCGGCTTCGTAGCGGACCTCGTAGGCGGCTTTCTCGATCAGGAAAAGATCGAGCAGGGCGGCCTGCGTCTCCTCGGTGACGAGCGGTTTCACCGCTTGGTCGATCGCCTCGCGATAGCCGGCCAGGAAGGCTTCCTCGCCGCTCGTGCGGAAGCGCTCGAACAGCATGCGCTTGCGATCGGCGGTCGGCGCCGGCGCGTTTTCGAGCGTCGGCTGCGCGGCGGCGCTTGCATAGGAGAGCGAGCGCAGCAGGCCCGCCACGTCGACGAGCGGGCTTCTCTTCATACGCCGCTCCTCGAGCGACCGCGCGGGCTCGCCTTCGAAGTCGATCAGATAGACATCGTTTTGCGCGATCAGCACCTGCCCGAGGTGGAAGTCGCCATGCACGCGAATGCGCAACGCGTCGACGGTCTCGGGAACATGCTTCTCGATCGCCTCGGTGAGCCGTGCGCGAATCGAGACGAGGTGCTCGGCTGCCGCGCGCGTATCGGGCAAAAGATGCTCGCCGGGTTTGGCGAGCTCCGCGGCGAGGACATCGAGCGCCGCCGCCAGCATCGTTTTCACGCCGTCGACCCACCCGCGCACGTCTTTGCGCGTGGCGGGCTCCGGTGCGAAGGCCGGGTTGTCGCTGGGCGCCGCGAGTGCCGCGTGAAGCTCGCCGAGCCGGCGCCCGATCGTTCCAGTGAGGCCGCAATAGGCCGCGAACTTGTCCGCTTCCTGTTCCGGCTCCTCGGTTTCGGCGGCGAGCGCGAGCTCGTCGACGACCCGGCGCAGATAGTCGAGGGCCCAGTTCCACGCGTCGCCCTGGTTTTCGATGAAGCCTTGTAGGAGGACGAGCGTATGCGGTACCCCCTCGGGATCGACACGCACGACTTCGCCGTAAAGCGGTGCCGTGTTGGCGTAGCCGATGTCGGTCAGATAGCGGCTCATCTCCGCTTCGGGGTGAACGCCGCCGACGACGCGCCGCACGAGCTTGAGCACGACGCGCTCGGCCACGATCAGCGAGCTGTTGCTCTGCTCCGCGGCCAGCCAGCGGATCTCCGCGGATTCGCCGATATCCTCGAGTTCGTCGAAGCGTGCAGTCGGCGCGAAACGGATTTCGCTCTTTTGGACCGTCTGCACGATGGCGCGCTCGCGCAGTTTTTTCAGTACGCCATGCGCGAACTGCGGCAGCGCGAACGCATCGGTCAGATGTCCGATGTTGCGGCCACGTCGCACACGAGCGAGCGCGAGCTGCATGAAGAGCGGCACGGTGGTATCCGAGCCCCAGGTGATGCCGAGCGGCAGCACGTAGCGCTCGGTATGGCTGCCGACATCGGCTTCGATTTCCGTGAAGGCGAAACCGGCATCGGGAATGGTGGTGAGGGCGGCGAGCCGGACTGCCTTGAGCTTCTGGTCCTTGGAGGCGAACCAGCGCCGACGGCTCAGATACGACGGCAGCACTTCCGATTCGAGCAGCCGCACGTTTTCGGGAGTCGGTCCCGTCTGCTCGGACCGAATGACGAGCGTGACGAATTCCGGCAGTTGCTCGGAACCGGGCTGGCTCCACGACGGACGGTCCTCGCGCGAGCACAGCGAGAACCAGAGGAAGCCGTAGGGTGGGAACGTCAGCAGATAGCTGAGCTGCCCGATGGCCGGAAATACGGAATCGGCCGTCATTTCGACGGGGACGCGTCCGGCAAACTCCGACAGATCCAGCTCGACGGCCTGCGGCGCGCGCGAAAGATTCGCGACGCAAAGGATCGGCGGCTGCCCTTCGAGCTCGCGCAGGTAAGCCAGAATCTTGCGATTCGCGGGCCGCAGGAAACGGATGCTGCCGCGCCCGAACGTGTGGGCCGAACGGCGCGTCGCGAGCATCCGGCGCGTCCAGTTGAGCAGCGAATGCGGATCGCGCGTTTGCGCTTCGACGTTGACTGCGTCGAAGCCGTAGAGCGAACCCATCAACGGCGGCAGTACCAGTTGCTCGGGATCGGCCCGCGAAAATCCGCCGTTGCGGTCGGACGACCACTGCATCGGCGTGCGCACGCCATCGCGGTCGCCGAGATGGATGTTGTCGCCCATGCCGAGCTCGTCGCCGTAATAGATGACGGGCGTGCCCGGCATCGACAGCAGCAGCGAATTGATGAGTTCGATGCGGCGGCGGTCGCGTTCCATGAGCGGAGCGAGCCGCCTGCGGATGCCGAGATTGAGCCGTGCGCGACGATCGCTCGCATAGGTGTTCCACAGATAGTCGCGCTCGGAATCGGTCACCATCTCGAGCGTGAGCTCGTCGTGGTTGCGCAGGAAGATGGCCCACTGGCAAGTGGGCGGCAACTCAGGGGTTTGCCGCATGATGTCGGTGATCGGGAATCGGTCCTCGCTCGCGATCGCCATGTAAAGACGCGGCATCAGCGGGAAGTTGAATGCCATGTGGCATTCGTCTTCGTTGCCGAAGTACTCCTGCACGTCCTCGGGCCACTGATTCGCTTCGGCAAGCAGCATCCGGTTCGGATACTCCGCATCGATCGTCGCGCGAATGCGCTTCAGGATCGCGTGCGTCTCCGGCAAATTCTCGTTGTTGGTCCCTTCGCGCTCTACGAGGTACGGTACGGCGTCGAGCCGCAGCCCGTCGATGCCCATGTCGAGCCAGAAGCGCATGACCTGCAGCACTTCGCGCATCACGGCGGGATTGTCGAAATTCAGGTCGGGCTGGTGCGAATAGAAGCGGTGCCAGTAATACGCGTTCGCGACCGGGTCGTGCGTCCAGTTCGACGGCTCGGTGTCGATGAAGATGATGCGCGTGCCGGCGTACTTCTTGTCCGTATCGGACCAGACATAGTAATTGCGATAGTTCGAGCCCGGTTTGGCGCGCCGCGCCCGCTGAAACCACGGGTGCTGATCCGACGTATGGTTGATGACGAGTTCGGTCACGACACGGATGCCGCGCGCGTGGGCACCCTGGATGAAGCGGCGCACATCGGCGAGCGTGCCGTAATCGGGGTGCACGTCGCGGTAATCGGCGATGTCGTAGCCATCGTCGCGGCGCGGAGAAGGATAGAACGGCAGCAGCCAGATCGTATCGACGCCGAGACCGGCAATGTAGTCGAGCTTCGCGATGAGGCCCGGAAAGTCGCCGACTCCGTCGTTGTTCGCATCGAAAAACGACTTCACGTGCACTTGATAGATGATCGCGTCCCGGTACCAGAGCGGATCGTCCGTCAGCGGCGATTGCTTTGCGCGACGGCGGGCCCGCTCGCGCTTGCGGCTCGCGTCCGGGGCACGGTCGGCCTCGGCGGTGGCCGGGTCGACGTGATGATCTTCACGCTTCATGATGGGTCTCCGCGGCGGCGGGCCGGCCATGTTCGAGCTGCGCGCGCGTATCGCGCGGCAACCCCGTTGCAGGCGCGATGCGCAGTATCGCGAACGGCAGCGTGTCGGGCTCGATCCGGATGTGCTGATGGCGGCCACGCCATTCGAAGCGTGCGCCGCTGACGAGATCGGTCACGGCCAGTGCATCCCCGTCGAGCATGTGCCAGTGAGCGAAGGTGTGCCACGGCAGCTCGACATCCGCCTCCTGCGGCGAAAACGGATCGAGGCAGATGGCGACGAGGATCACGTTGTCGCGCGCTGGGGTCGCCTTTTCGAAAAAGAGAATGCGCTCGTTGTGCGCGCTCAGGAACGTGAGTCCGAGATGCGTTTGCAAGGCGCGGTTGGCGCGGCGGATCCGATTGAGTGTCGTGACGACATCGACGATGTTGCCGGGCCTGTCCCAATCCCAGGCACGCAGCTGATACTTCTCGGAATCGAGATACTCCTCGCTGTTGGGCAGCGCCTTCGATTCGCAGAGCTCGAACCCGCTGTATACGCCCCATAGTCCCGAGAGCGTCGCCGCGAGCGCGGCCCGGATCATGAACCCCGCTCGCCCCGACGCTTGCAGGTGACGCGGGTTGATATCGGGCGTATTGACGAAAAAGTGCGGGCGGAAGAATTCGCGCACGTTCGTCTGTGTGAGCTCGGTCAGGTAGTCGGTGAAGTCGCGCTTCGATTCGCGCCACGTGAAGTACGTGTACGACTGCGAAAAGCCGATCTTCGCCAACCGGTACATCAGACGAGGACGCGTAAATGCCTCGGACAGGAAGATGACATCGGGATGCGCGGCACGAATATCGCCGATCATCCACTCCCAGAACGGCAACGGCTTCGTATGCGGGTTGTCGACGCGAAAAATCCGTACGCCCGCATCGATCCAGAACCGGATGACGTCGCGCAGCGCGAGCCACAATGCGGGCTTCGCATCGTGCGCGTAGAACTCCGGGTTCACGATGTCCTGGTACTTCTTCGGCGGATTCTCGGCGTAGCGCAGCGAGCCGTCGGGGCGCCAGGCGAACCACGAGGCATGTTCGGCGAGCCACGGGTGATCGGGCGAGCACTGGATCGCAAAGTCGAGCGCGATTTCGAGGCCGTGCTCGTGCGCGGCAGCCAGCATGCGCTTGAAGTCGTCGAGCGTGCCGAGCTCGGGATGAACCGCCGTATGCCCGCCTTCCTGGCCTCCTATCGCGTAGGGGCTGCCTACGTCGCCGGGCTGCGCGTTCAGCGTATTGTTGCGGCCCTTTCGATTCGTTTTACCGATCGGGTGAATCGGCGGGAAGTAGAGTACGTCGAACCCCATGTCGCGTACGCGCGGCAGCTTTGCGATGACATCGTCGAAGGTACCGTGACGCGCGGGATCGTCGCTCATCGAGCGCGGGAAGATTTCGTACCAACTGCCGAAGCGGGCCGCGGACCGTTCCGCGTCGATGCGGTAAATCACCGGGTCGCGCGAAAGAAACGGGCGGTGGCGGGCCAGCGCAACGGCGCTTTCCGTTTCCGGCGAGAGCACGATGTCGAGCCGAGCCGCCGGGTTGGCCTGCGCGAATCGCCGGGCCAACTCCTTGAGGCGCGCGATCGCATCGCGCTGCGCTTCTTGGGCGTCATGCTGATCCCGATGCGGATCGGCGTCGGCCGTATCGGCTGTCTGAGCCTCGGCCAGCACGCGGGCGAGCAGATGACGGGCTTCTTCGAGCTCGAGATCGACCGCCTGATCGGCTTTCAGTTTTTTGCGGATGTGATCGACCAGCGAGGCGAAATCGTCGCGCCATGCGATCACCGTGAATTCATACCGCCCGACGCGCCCCAGCGCGATCTGCGCGCGCCAAAGGTCGAGTCCCGCGGGTTCGGCCGGGACCATCCGCGTCTCGCGCCACTTGGGCTCATCGGCGGCACGCCAGATGACAGCTGCCGCAATCTTGTCGTGTCCTTCGCCGAAGATCGCCGCGCTGATCTCGATCGGCTCGCCCACGACGCGCTTTGCGACGAAGCGGCCGCCGTCGATGGAAGGCGACACGCTTTCGATCGCAACGCGCGGTGCCGCGATCGCTTCCGTAACGGCTGCCGTCGCGGCGCGTTTCGTAGCATGACGCGCGCTCACGCACGGGCTCGCGACGGCGCGCAAAAGCCGCGTTTCCCCGGGCGCGAGCGTGAACGGGGCGAGCGGCTCGGCCGGTGCCGTGCAGGGCTGGACGAGCGGCTTGAATAACGTCAAGTTGCCGGGCACGCCGTCGAGAAGTTGCCCCGGATCGACGAAGGCCGGCGCGCTGAGGTCCGGGTTGGCCAGCAGCAGTGCCCCCTCGCGCGCATCGCGCAAGTCGGCGGATTCTCCGCGCAGCAATGCGGCCACGTGCGCGCCGGCGCTCGAAAGGGCTCGCAACTCGCCCACCGTCGCCAAAAGAGGCGTTTGCTGGAGCATGCGGTTGGTTTGCGCGATGTACTCGCTCAGATCGAAGCGGCCCGCGTCGAGAGCCGCCCGGTAGGCCGAGGGGCTGCCCGAACGGTACGAGAACGGCTCGTCGATGCCGCGCTCGAAGCCCATCGGCACGAGCCAGCCGGTGCCCAGTGCGGCACATGCATCGATCGCGCGCCGGTACGCGCGCTCGATCGCCACCGCGTCGGTCGAACCCGTGTAGTCATTGGCGAGGCGTGGTCCATACGGCGCCTCCGGAAAAGCGATCGGTGCGCCGATGCGCGCGAGCGCGGCGTGTTCTTCCACGAGCCAGTCTTGACGGAAGTCCCACCATCGGACCGACGAGAAGACGCTGTCGAATCCCGCGCGCTCGAGACGCGCGAGGTCGCCGCGCGCGAGGCCCGGCGTTGCGGCCAGCAAGCGCGTTTCGGGGTGGCGGGCACGCAGCGCGGCGCCCAGTTCGCGCCAGACATCGGCGCTGACCCGGTGCGGCGAATCGAAACGAAATCCCGCCACGCCGGCCTGTGCGAGCGCGGTGAGCCGCTCGCTCCACCAGGCGCCGAGTTCCGCGGCGGCGCGTGCGTCGTCGAAGTCCGCATGGGCGGCATGATCCACGCGAGGCGCGTGCCGTGGATCGAGCTTCCACTCGTCGATCTCGGAACGACGAAACCACTCGCCGTGATCGCGCACGAGCGCGCCGTTGGCGGCGACGCGATCGAGTACGACATCGACGAGCAACGCGAGACCGTTGGCGCGGGCATCACGCGCAAGACGCCCGAGTGCCGTGTTCGCATCGTCCGCGCTCGCGAACGCAGGATGAAGCCGGTCGTGGTCGGCGACGAGATAGAGATGGCCCGCTTCGTCGGGCGCGAAAGGCGAGCCGATCAGGACGTGATCGAACCCGAGCGCGGCCGCGCGCTCGAATTGGGCCGGCCACGCGTCGAGGTGCCCAACGAGAAGGGGGTGAATGAAGTAGATCCGCGGCGCATACGTTTGACGTCGTTCCATCGGTCGATTCCAGGTCGTCCGGCGGTGTGGATGCACGCGGCTCGCGCGCGATCGCATCGCCATAGAAGGTGGCGCTCGAGGCGCGCCGGGACGGGAGGCATCGGCCCGGGACCTCGGCGGCGCTTGCGCGCGAACGAGAGCAACGCAAGCAGGTTGCATGCCGCGGTGGCGGGACGGCGCGCCCATGTCGGCGCGAATCGTCGATGGAGACCAGTATGCGCGCGTTGGCCGCGGATGTGAGGTGTTTCGCGCACCGCGAGCGGCGCTTGCGGCCGGCGCCGGCCGGAGCGCGTAAATCTGTCGTGCCGCGCTGGCGCGTTTTTACATCGGATGCCGATTTGGCGCGTATTCGCCCCATCCGGATGCGCGAAGCATTATCCGACGATTGTCGAATGCGGCCGAGACGGCTATATTTCGTCGCTGTGGGCGCCGCCCGCGCATCTCGCACGATCTCGCATAATGAAAGACCGCCAGTTCAAGGGCGGCGCCAAGACCGGATTCGGGGGCGACCTGCAATGCTGGCGCGTGCCGGCAGGGTCACGATCAGACCTTGGAGCCCACATGACAGATGCCCGAGAGAGCCGGCGCCGCAACGCGCCGGCGGCTTTCGCCCGTAGAACGTTCGTGCTCGGTACGTCCGCCTTCGCGAGCGCGCTATCGATCGCCACGGTGCTGGGCCTGCCGTTCGGCACCCGCTCGGCGTTCGCATTCTCGCCCCCGGCGGGCGGCGGGCTCGATGCGTTCGTCGCGTTGACGAAGGAGCTGTGCGGACGAAGTCAGCTCGATCCCGCGCTCGGCAAGCGCATCTACGAAGCACTCGTCAAGACCGACAGCGCGTTCACGCAAAACGTCGCCGCGATCAATACGTGGCTCAAATCGCACGGCGGTGTGCCGCGCGATACCGTGACGGCTGCGCTGCGGGCCGCGGAGCCGCCGCTCGCGAAGACAGTCGGCCAGATCATGCGCGCGTGGTACCTCGGTCTAGTCGGCGAGTCGCCCACCGTGAAAGTGCTCGCCTACGAAAGAGCCCTGATGTTCGATCCCGTCAAAGACGTGCTGACCGTGCCGTCGTACTGCCGGGATGTGCCGTTTTACTGGACGCGCAAGCCTTAGCCGAACCTACAACAACACATGGCAAACAACCCTTCTGCCGATGTCGTCGTAGTCGGCTCCGGTGTGGCAGGCAGTCTCGTTGCGCATCAGCTCGCGTTGGCGGGCGCGTCGGTCATTCTCCTCGAAGCGGGGCCGCGCCTCGCTCGCTGGCAGATCGTCGAGAACTTCCGCAACTCGCCTGCCAAGGCGGACTTCGCGACCCCCTACCCGTCGATGCCCTATGCACCGCATCCCGAGTATTCGCCGCCGAACAACTATTTGATTCAGAAGGGAGAGTATCCGTACGAATCGCAATACCTGCGGCTCGTCGGGGGCACGACCTGGCACTGGGCCGCCGCTGCGTGGCGTCTGTTGCCCTCCGATTTCAAGTTGAAGACGCTGTTCGGCGTCGGCCGCGACTGGCCGTTTCCGTACGAAACGCTGGAGCCTTGGTACTACGCGGCTGAGCTCGAGCTCGGTGTGTCCGGCCCCGAGCCGTCGGTCGATCTCGGGTCGCCGCGCTCCAAGCCTTATCCGATGCCGGCCCTGCCGCTCTCGTTCATGGATGCGCGGTTTGCGGAAGTGCTCAACGCCAACGCCTTCAAGGTGGTGTCCGAACCGGTCGCGCGCAATAGCCAGCCCTACGACGCGCGTCCCACCTGTTGCGGCAACAACAACTGCATGCCGATCTGCCCCATCGCGGCGATGTACAACGGCATCGTGCATGCCGAGAAAGCCGAGCGCGCGGGCGCTCAGCTCGTGCCGCAGGCGGTGGTCTATCGGGTAGAAGCCGACGACAAGGGGCTCATCTCCGCCGTGCATTACAAGGACCCTTCGGGCGGGACGACGCGCGTGACGGGCAAGTTCTTCGTTCTTGCGGCGAACGGTATCGAGACACCGAAGCTGATGCTGATGTCGACGAGCGACAAGTTTCCGCACGGCGTCGGCAACCGCTCCGATCAGGTCGGCCGCAATTTGATGGATCACCCGGGCACCGGTGTGAGCTTCCTCGCGAACGAGGCGTTGTGGCCCGGGCGCGGGCCGATGGAAATGACATCGGTCGTCAACTTCAGGGATGGCGCTTTCCGCTCGGAGTACGCCGCCAAGAAGCTGCACCTGTCGAACGGCGTGCCGACGATGGCGGTGACGGCCGCATTGTTGCAGGCGGGGCTGACCGGCGCCGAACTCGACCGGCAGATCCGCGATCGCGCATCGCGCACGCTCACCATCAACAGCTTCCACGAAATCCTGCCCGAACCGGGCAATCGGATCGTGCCGTCGGCCGACCGTAAGGATGCGCTCGGCATTCCGCAGCCGGAGATTTACTACGCCATCGGCGAGTACGTGAAGAAAAGCGCGGCGCACACGCACGAGGTGTATGCGCAGATCGCGGCGCTGTTCGGCGGCACGGAAGTTACGTTCGACGATCGCTTCGCGCCCAACAACCACATCATGGGGACGACGATCATGGGCGCCGATCCGGCGGACTCGGTCGTCGACGCCGATTGCCGCACGCACGATCACCAGAACCTTTTCCTTGCGACGAGCGGCGTGATGCCGAGCGCCGCATCGGTCAACTGCACGCTGACGATTGCTGCGTTGGCGCTACGCCTTGCGGACAAGCTCAAGCATGAACTCTAGTGCGGACACAGCACTTGGCACGCCGACCCGATGGGACTCCCGATGACGAACCCGCGACCTCGCTCCGATCCAGCCGGTATGGGCCACGAAGCGGCAAGGCGTGCGCGGAGGCGGTTGCGGCGCGTTGCCACGGTCGCCACCGCGTTTTGCGGATTTGCGTTGTATCTCGCCTGGCATGCGTCGGTCGATGCCGATCTGTCGCCGGCCGATGAGTTGCCGCTTTCGGTCGCGCGGGCGCAAGGACCCGATGCGGCGCTTGCCGCCTCGTCACGCTCGGGCACGGTAGCGGCGCCGGTGCATGCGGCGTCGCCGTCTTCCGGCGCGATCGAAAGCTCCGGTGTATCCAACGCATCTGCCGCATCTGCCGCATCGACGAGCGAACCGCCGACAGCGAGCATGCCCGCGGCGGCGGTGCCGGTGTCGAACGTGGCGGGCTCGGCGTCATCGTCGGCTTCGGTGGCGACGTCGGCTTCGACTGCAGTGGCGAGCGCACCGACGCCGACCGAATCGCCCTCCGGCGCGGCGGGTCCCGAGGGTGCATCGGCCGATGCCGCAACGATCGCCCCCACCTTTACGCAAGCCGACGCGGAAAGTGCCGACCTGGTGAAGCGCGGCGCCTATCTGGCCCGCGCGGGCGACTGCATTGCATGCCATACGGCCGACAAGAGCCGGCCTTACGCGGGCGGATTGCCGATCGGCACGCCGTTCGGGACGATCTATACGCCCAACATCACGCCCGATCCCGATACGGGCATCGGCCGGTGGACCGACGCCGACTTCGTGCGGGCCATGCACGAAGGGGTCGGCAAGGGTGGAGAGCATCTCTATCCCGCCTTCCCCTACACGGAGTACACGCGTATTGCCGAACGCGACGTATTGGCGATTCGCGCCTATCTGAACACACTGACGCCCGTTCATTACACGCCGCCGCGCAACGACCTCAAGTTCCCGTTCAATCAGCGGTGGTTGCTGTTCTTCTGGAAGCTCTTCAATTTCCATGAGGGGCGCTTCGTCCCCGATCCGAAGCAAAGTCCGCAATGGAACCGCGGCGCCTATCTGGTCGAAGGGCTCGCGCATTGCGAGGAGTGCCACACGCCCCGCAATTTCATGCAAGGGCTGAAGACGAGCGATCGGCTTTCGGGAGAAGTGCAGGCAGGTTGGCACGCATTCAACATCACACCCGACAAGACGTCCGGCATTGGCAACTGGGGCGACGACGACCTCGTGCACTATCTGTCCGTCGGCGTTGCGCCGGGCCGCGCCAATGCGGCAGGGCCGATGGCGGAGGTGGTCGCCGACAGCACCCAGTTTCTGACCAACGAGGACTTGCGCTCGATCGGCGTGTATTTGCGTTCGGTGCCACCTGTCGCTGGCGGCGACGCCCGCCCGCGCGATCAGTGGGGCAAACCTGCCGACGATGTAACGCAATTACGCGGTACGTCGCCTGTCGGCGTGAACGGCGCCCAGCTTTTCGTCGGCAACTGTGCGAGTTGTCACGACTGGACCGGCCGCGGCATCGGTGGTGACGCTGCGTTGGCTTACCCGTCGCTGATTCATAACTCCGTAGTGGGCGCAAATAATGCTTCCAACCTCGCGTTGGTGGTGCTGCATGGTGTGGTGCGCAAGACGAAGCACGCAAACGTGTTGATGCCCGGCTTTGGCGATCAACTGAACGACGAGCAGATCGCGGCGATCGTGAACTACGTCACGCAGCACTTCGGCGATCCGCGCGCCACGTTGACGGCCGGCGACGTGGCGCAATTGCGCGCGCAGCAGCAATAGGAAATTGCATTGCGGGGCGCGGCAACGCGCACGAGCATAAGATGCGGTATGGAAACTGAAAACATTCCCCTCGTTTGCCGGCATGAATCGAATACGGCGGGCCGCGATTTCGTGGTCGGCGATCTGCATGGCTGCGTGGACGCGCTGCGCTATCTACTGCGCGAAATCGAGTTCGACGGCACACGGGACCGGCTCTTTTCGGTCGGCGATCTCGTCGATCGAGGCAGCCAGTCGGAGGCAGCGCTCGCGCTGCTCGACAAGCCGTGGTTCTATCCCGTGCTCGGCAACCACGAGGAGGCTTTGTGTCTCGTAGCGGAAGGCGGCATGCGCCGCAGCTGGTGGCATGGCATCGGCGGCGACTGGGCCGACGATTTGTCGGATGAAACGCTCCAGGAGTATGCGCGGCGTTTGCGCACGCTGCCGCTCGCGCGGGTCGTCGGTGCGGGGATGCGGCGTTTCAATATCGTGCATGCGGAATTCTTCGGCTCCGACCTCGACCTCGATTCGGGCGCCTTCACCGAGCGCGTCAGACAGCAAATGCTGTGGGGCCGTGAACTTGCGCTCGGCAACGGCGATCCGGCGCGACAGGCGGGTTTATCGCTGACTTATTGCGGCCACACGCCGATGCGCGAAATGGGGCGCATCGGCTCTCAGGTCTTCATCGATACCGGCGCATTCGCCGTGACGGGCAAGCTGACCATCACCGAGGCGCTGACGCCACGCGCATGGTCCGTATCGGTCGAAACCGCCCTGGCGGAGGGCGCGTCTCATATGGCGTTGCCCTGAATCGCCCAGGATTCGCGTCTGAAGACGCAAGGGCACCCTCGGTTTCGATATTGACGTCCTCGCTGCGCGGTGCCCATCGCTGCGGTAGATTGTGGTGTCGCAGTCCGCGGCTGAGCCGCGAGCCACCATCGAAACAATGGAGCCAACCGGATGACCGTCACGATACGGAAAGCGCAGGCGCGTGACGCCTCGCGCTGGCGCGAGCTGTGGGACGGCTACACGCGCTTTTACGAACGCACCCCGTCGGACGAAGTGACGCACCATGCCTGGGCGCGCATTCTGGATCCGAGCTCGCCGGTCCAAGCGATCGTTGCCGAGCGCGACGACGGCTTCGTCATCGGCATCGCCAACTACCTCGTGCATGAGAGCACCTCGCAGCTGAGGCCGATTTGCTATCTGCAGGATTTATTCGTCGATCCGGCGATTCGTGGCGAAGGCATCGGCGGGCAGTTGATCGACTGGCTCGTCGACGAGGCGAAGCGCAAGGGTTGGTCGCGACTCTATTGGAATACGAAGGAGAACAACTACCGCGCTCGCGCGCTGTATGACCGCTATACGCCGCATAGCGGTTTCGTGCGCTACGTGATCGACTTCCCGGCGAACTGAACCCGAACCGAGCCGCCGGCTTGATGCGTCCGGCGGCCCGTGGGGTACGCGCCTCAACTTCGCGCCAGTCCCGCCGCGAGAATGCGCAGTGCCGAATGAGCGCGCGGCTCGCGCACGCGCGAATGGAGGACGATGTGTGACCGCGGCAACGGCGGCAGTCCCGCGGCGCTGCCGATATCCACGAGGCCGACGGGCGCCACGCGCCGCGCGAGCGCCGATACCGCAAGGCCGGCGGCTACCGCGGCGCCGACGGCCGCGACCCCACCGCCGACGAACGTTTCCTGCCAGGCGATGTGCGCTCGATCCAGCGTTTGCAATGCCACCGAGCGCACGCCGCAAGGACCGGCCAGCGTGGCGATCGGCAACGGGACCCCGGCAGTACGCTTCCAGCCCGGTGCGGCGACCCATACGAGCGGTTCGACGAAAAGTGCCTCGGCATCGCTGCGCGCACGCCATGCCGGCGTTTCGTTGGCCTCGTAGCGCACGATGCAGGCGTCGAGTTGCCGCTCGTCGTATTGCGCGAGGAGTGCCGCCGACAGTCCGAGATGCATTTCCACGACGAGTTGCGGATCGTGCCGGTGCAGGCCGGCAACGAGTTGCGGCAGTTGC
This sequence comes from Trinickia sp., assembly GCF_057351765.1. NCBI lineage: Bacteria > Pseudomonadati > Pseudomonadota > Betaproteobacteria > Burkholderiales > Burkholderiaceae > Trinickia > Trinickia sp. Next base: position 65,608 of record NZ_JBMRBK010000047.1, read on the forward strand.
GGCCCCGAGGCGTGTTCGCTGAGACCGATTCGTAGCCGGGCGCGTTCGGTCCCAAGCGATGTCAGCGCCTGCTCATGTGCATCGAGCAGGCGGCGCGCCGATTCCAGGAACGCATCGCCGGCAGCCGAGAGCCGCACCGAGCGCGGCGTACGCTCGAACAGCGCCTTGCCGAGCTGGGCTTCGAGGCGCTTGATCTTGAGGCTGACCGCTGACTGCGTCGTCTCGAGCATCTCGCCCGCCCGTGTGAAACTGCGCAGGTCCGCGACGTGGACGAACGCCCGAACCGCATCGAGGTCCAATACTTTCATTTTGAAATGAAATGAATGAAATATAGATACATGACTGTTCATTATGATAGAGCGGACTTATTCTGCCTACTCCATCGTTCATTGCGGAGACGGTCATGCCACTCACTCGTATTTCGCTCGGCGCCGGTAAGTCCGACGCCTATCGCGCGGCCCTGGTCGACGGCGTACAACGTGCGCTCGTCGAAACGTTCAACGTTCCGGAGGACGATCAATTCGTCCTCATCAACGAGCACGCCCCCGGGTCCCGGGTCTATAACCGGCACTACCTCGGAATCGAGCGCAGCGACGACTTCGTCGTCATTCAGTTGACCGTCAGCAATACGCGCGGTCTCGAGCAAAAGGAGGCGCTCTACCGGCGCATCGTCGATCTACTGGCCGAACGGCCGGGCTTGCGGCCGGAGGACGTCTTCATCAATCTCGTGGAGGTGCTGCCGGAAAACTGGTCGTTCGGTCATGGCGTGGCGCAGTACGTCAAGCGTTGAGCCGGTAGGGCAGTGCCGGTGCCTATAATGGGCGGCGCCGATTCACGTTCTTCCGCCAACTTGTTCCTGTTCCCGTCGAGCCCATGAGCGAAGTGCCACCGTCCCGTGCAGCATCCGATTCCGGCCCGCAGGCGGACGCCCGTGCCGGGGCGTTCGGGCTCGGTGGCTCGCTTTGGCTCAGCGCGGGCGGCGAAACGCTGGCCGGGGCGGCACGCATCGCGTTGCTCGCGGCGATCCGCGAAACGGGCTCCATCACCGGCGCGGCCAAAGCCGTCGGCATCAGCTACAAAGCGGCCTGGGATGCAATCGATGCGATGAACAACCTCGCAGGGGTTGCGCTCGTCGTGCGCGCGACGGGAGGCAAGGGCGGCGGCGGCACGACACTGACCCCGCGCGGCGAACGTCTTATCGAAACGTTCCGCGTCATCGAGCGTGAGCACCGCAAGTTCATCGAGCACGTGAGCGCGGGAATCGAAGACTTCGCCCGCGATTGGGCGTTGATAGGAAGAATCGGTATGAAAACGAGCGCGCGCAATCAGCTTTTCGGAACGATCGTGTCGATCGCACACGGGGCCGTCAACGATGAAGTGACGATGAAGTTGCCGGGCGGACAGCAGATCGTGGCGGTGATCACATGCGAGAGTACCGAAACGCTCGGCTTGAGCGCGGGCGCAACGGCTTATGCGCTCGTCAAGGCGTCGTGGGTCATGCTTGCCGTCGGCAACCCGGACACCCCGGCGAGCGTCGCGCCCTTGCGTCTTTCGGCGCGCAACCAACTGCACGGCCGCATCAGCCAGATCGTTCCCGGCGCCGTGAACGCTGAAGTATCGCTCGTGCTCGATGCCGGCGCTGCCACGGACGATGCGGGAGCAGCACCGGCTCCCACGGTCGTGACGGCCGTTGTCACGAACGAGAGCGTCCGCGAACTGGGGCTCGCCGTTGGGATGCCCGCTATCGCGGCATTCAAGGCGTCGAGCGTGATTCTCGGAACGGACGGCTGATTTGCAGCGGGTCGCTCAGTGCGCCGCGAGCGCGTGGAGCGGCGGATTGTCTTCCACCTTGCCTTCCTGCAGCCGAATGACCTGATCCCCGAACGCTGCGACATCGGCCGCATCGTGTGTAATCAAAACCATCGGAATGTCGAGGCGCGCCTGCAGCTCCGCCAGTTCGCGCCGCGTCCGCTCGCGCATGCCGGCGTCGAGCGCGGCGAACGGTTCGTCGAGCAGCAGCATGTTCGGTTGCGAAACGAGCGCGCGGGCGAGCGCAACGCGTTGTTTCTGGCCGCCCGACAACTGCGCGGGATAATTGCCGGCTACGCTTTCGAGCGCGAAGGCATCGATCCAGTAATCGACGGACTCGTGCGCTTGCCGCGCGCCCGGGTTGAGCCATCCCCGACGCAATGAAAAACCGATGTTCTGCCGGACGTTCAGATGCGGGAAGAGCGCATAGTCCTGGAAGAGATAGGCCGCGCCGCGTTCGCGCGCAGGCAGATCGATGCCCCGGGCCGAGTCGAAGAGGGTCTTGCCCGCGAGCGAGATGACGCCGTCGTCGGGCCGCAGCAGACCCGCGATCGCCTGCAACGTCAGCGTCTTGCCGGCGCCCGACGGGCCGAACAGCACGATACGGCGGCAATGGGCCTCGAACGAGACGTCGAGCGTGAAGCGCCGCTCGCGCGTGACCAGCGTTTTCCGGATGGCGAGGGAAAGGATCATCCGCGGTGCGTCGGTGGCGCGTGCAGCGAGCGTGGAACCGTTCGAGCCTGTCATCTCAGCGCGAAGTCAAAAGCGAATGTTGCGGAACGAGCCGTCCGGCAATGAGCAGCACCGCGACGCAGACGACAGACGTCACGAGCACGAGCGTGTTGGCGGTTGCATCGTCGCCCGCTTGAACGGCGGAGTAGACCGCGACCGATAGCGTCTGCGTGCGTCCGGGCAGGTTGCCCGCGATCATGAGTGTGGCGCCGAACTCGCCCAGCGCGCGTGCAAAAGCGAGCAGTGCGCCGGCGAGAATACCGCGCGCGGCAAGCGGCAGCGTGACGCGGAAAAAGAGCGCCGTTTCCCCGAGCCCCAGCGTGCGGCCAGCCTGTTCGAACTGAGGCTCCACGGCCTCGAACGCGGCCCGCGCCGACTTCAATACCAGCGGAAACGCTGCCACCATCGCCGCGACGACGGCACCTTGCCAACTGAAAACGAGGTGAATGCCCAACGACTCGAGCTGTCCACCCAGCACGCCCCGCCGGCCGAGCAACACCAGGAGGTAATACCCCAGCACCGTGGGCGGCATGACGAGCGGCAACGTCAGCAGCGAATCGACGACATCGCGCGCGCCGGATCGCCAACGCGCGAGCGCCAGTCCCACTGCAACGCCAAGCACGAGATCGAGCGCGGTGGCCCATCCGGCTACTTTCAACGAGAGGAGTAGAGGCGTCCAGGCGGGTTCCATCATCGGTCGGCCCGTGTGCAGGCATCAATGTCGATCATTGCGCGGCCGGCTTGAAGCCGTATTTGACGAGCGTGGTTTGCCCCGCCGAAGAGCGGACGTAATCTACGAATGCCTTCGCCTCGCCGGCGTGCTGGCTCGTTTTGACGATGGCGATGGGGTAGGCGATCGGTTGCGGCGTCGGCAACGTTGCCGCGACTTTCACGCGCCGCCCGGCAATGGCGGCATCCGTACCGAAGACGAATCCGGCCTCGACTTCTCCGCGCGCGACGTAATCGAGGCACTGCCGAACGTTGGTCGCCAGTACCGCCTTCGCCTTGATCGCTTCCCAGAGTTGCTTGCTGTCTGCTTCGAGCGCCTTTTGCGTGTAGCGGCCCGCAGGCACCGACGCCGGATCCGCGAGGGCGACGCGTGCGACGTCCGAACGCGTGGCGAGCTCGTGTGGCGTCTTGAGCGCCAACTTGCCGTCGGCCGGCACGATCATCACCAGCGAATTTGCGGCGAAGTCGACGCGCGACGCCGTATCGATCACCCCCGCGCCTACGGCCTTGTCCATCGCAGTCTGGTCTGCGGACGCGAAGACGTCGGCCGGCGCGCCGTTCGCAATTTGCCGCATGAGAATGTCCGAAGCGCCGAAGTTGAGTATCACTTTCGTCCCGGGATGCTGTTGCTCGAACGCTGCGGCGATGTTCTTGAAGGCGTCCGTCAGGCTGGTGGCGGCGGATACCACGAGTTCATCGGCGTGAGCCGCTTGATGGAAAACGCAGCCGAGTACCGCGACGGCCGCTGCGGCGAGCCGGGCACCGGTGCGCCGCCCGGTAGACGAAAAGAAGGTCATGACGCTCAGGGTCGGAGTGAAAACGCTATCGTAATATAACCGAGGTTATAACGGTTCAGCCGCGCGTGGTAGTGCGAGTACATTCCTCGTGCAAAGGAAGGGGCAAAGGGCCGATGACGCCCGAAGCGAACCGGCTTTCAGGCCACGCCGGGCCCGAGCGCGGCGTCGCGCGGCAAGACGGCTGCGGGCGCTCGACGCGGCGCCTCGATGCGGGCTTTCCAGCGTGCGCGAATGAACGGCCGTTCGCGGCCCGATAGATGAAGGGCGACGTGGGTAATCCAGCGCTGCGTCGGAACGCGCACGTCATGCAGGGCCACGGCCAGCATCAACAGACTGACCGCGACGGGAACGACCGAAAGTTTGCCCGGCCGCGCATTCCACGCGTACTTGACGAACAGCACGGCGACGAGGGCCCCTACGCCGCAGCCCGCCACGGCCTCGGACGGCGAGTGCGCGTCCAATACCACGCGTGACAGGCCGACCGCGACCCCGGCGGCGAGCCCGATCGCGATACCGGCTATACGCACCCGCGCGCGCGCCGGCAACAGGATGAGAAAGATGCCGACGGGATAGACCGCGGTCGAGAGCATGGCATGCCCGCTCACGCCGGTGAAGTCCCAGGCTCGGACGCCGACACCCCAACCGAGAAAGGCGATTTTCGTGAGCGCGACGATACCGACAGCGCCCGCGAGCAACCCGAGCCATGCAAGCGCCAGCCGCCATGTATAGCCGAGCGCGAGCCACAACGCGATGGTCAACGCGAGCGGCAACGTGAGACCCGCGCCGCCGAGGCGCGTGATCGAATACCAGAGGTGAAGCGGCAGGTCGTACATAACGGGGAATGCCGTTCGCGTGCTGCGTCCGGCTTGATCATACGTTCACAACGCGCGAGCCGGCCGCAAGGACGACAAAAACCGTGCGCGAACGAACAGAGTATAGCGGCAGCGTCGGCGGACGAGCGCGGCGCATCGACAGGGGGTAGTATTGTGCGTTGCGTCATGAAAGATGGCTGCCAGCACGGTCGTACCATTGGGAGATCCCGTAGATGACGAAAGGGCTTAGTAAAATCTGGCTTCGCAGCATTAAACGGCTCGTATCCGCGCAGGCCCAATATTTGCGCGCCGCAACAAAAAAGCAGCGTCGCTCGCGCACGGGCAGCGCCGCCAAGGCCGCAACTCCAACCAAGGCGGTTGCCGCGAAGCGGCGCGAAGCGCCCGAATCGCGTGTGCGACCGCGTGCCGCGGCATGGGCCAAAGGAAGCTGGACCCGCTCTTTTCATTCGGCGCCCCCGTTGCCCGGCCAGCTGGTCAATCATTTGTCGTACGGTCTGTACCGGCCGCCAGGCAAATCCACGCTGAATATGCCGCTGGTCGTCATGCTTCACGGCTGCCAACAGACCATCGACGAATTCGCGGCCGGCACGCGCATGAATTTGCTCGCGGATGCGCAGGGCTTTGCCGTCGTTTACCCCGAGCAGTCTTCTCACGCGCACGCGCATCGATGTTGGCATTGGTACGACGATCGCGATACGGCAGGCCGGGGCGAAGCGCGTGCGGTCGTTTCGCTGGTCGACGCGCTGATCGATCGGTACGGCTTCGACGCCGAGCGGATCTACGCGGTCGGTCTTTCGGCTGGGGGCGGACTGGCCTCCTTACTGGCACTGCACTGGCCGGATCGCTTTGCCGCTGTCGCCTTGCATTCGGCCCCGGCCTTGGGGGAGGCCCATTCCGGCATGACGGCAATGGACGTCATGCGTCGGGGCGCGCGGCACGATCCGCTGGCGCTCGCGGCGGCCGCTATCGATCCGGCCACTTATCCGGGCATGCCGGCCATCATCGTTCAAGGCGAAGGGGACGCGGTGGTGGCGCCTCGAAATGCCGAGCAGTTGACGGCGCAGTTTCTGTATCTGAACGGCCTTGTCGACGCGCAGGGCGCACCAAAGGTCGGGACTTCGCGCGAAACATCGAGCGCGGACGCCCTCATCCGCGATTTCACCGCGCGTGGGCGACGCGTCGTTCGCTCATGTCTTATTCCCGGTCTGGGGCACGCCTGGGCCGGTGGAGATGAGGCAATTCCTTTCCACTCGCGCAAGGGGCCCAATGCGAGCGCGCTGATCTGGGAATTCCTTCGATACCAGCAGCGCCAGCGCGACCGCACGCCGGTTCGCCGCCGCGAGGCTGCGGCCGGTCGCTGAGCCCCACGGGCGCGCGTTGCCTGCTATCCGCACGATCTGTGCATCTTCACGAGTTGATGCGTAAACACCACACCGCGATGCCTGGGCCGAAAAAAGTCCTGGCGCTCGGATAGGGGTTTTCCCTATAATACGGGTAAATACCTAGGTGTCAGCACCTAACTCAGTGAGGTCCACCATGTTTCTGCTCAGCCGCTTGTTCCTTTTCCTGACGAAGACCGCCGACGAGCGTAAGCACGCCCGCGACGATGCCTATCTCTCGGAAGCCACGGATCTGTACGATCTGGAATACCGCATGCGCAAGCTCGATCGCGAAGCCGCGATTCCTACCACTGCATGGTTGAGCCATCGTTGAGCTAGGGCGTCGGCTCTCCGGGGTTCGTCTCCGGGTTCGGGACGAAACACCCCCTATAGGTTGCATAAAACGAGCAGTAAAGCATCGTTGTCAGCGTGATCGTGGCGGGAAAGAGCGCGACGATCACGAATGCGCCCGCGCCCAGCGCATCCATCAATAGCGAGACTGCGATCGACGTCAACGTCATCGTGGCGAACCAAAGCGCCGCGTAGACGATGAATGCGCCGCGATTGCGCCAGCAACTGACGACGCTGAAGAACATCGCCTTGACGGGCGGCACGTCGTGCCAGGCGGCCAATACCGGCGCGAACCAGAACAACATGGCCACCGGCACATAGCAGGCCAGCGCCACGAGCCCCCCGAGCGGCATGTCGGCGGTTGGAGCCGGCGGCGTTTTGTCGGCGGTGCCCAACATCAAGGTAAAGAGCGTCCCGCCATCCACGAGCGACGATGCCGCGAAAACGAGCACGATCGCCACGACGTATAGCGCGCCGAGCTTCAACAGCCGTTTTGCAGCCACCCCTCCGTATGAACGGAAGCCATCGATCAGAACGATCGGCAACACCGCTTTGCCCTCGACCGTATCGCGGCAGGCGGCCATGAAACCCACTGCGACGCCGGGAATGAAGGCGAGCGGCAGGACGCCGCCGACGAGCGGGACCTTCGAGACCAGCCACATGGCCAACAGATAGGTCGCGAAAATCGTCAGGAAAGCCAGCGGGTTTCTGCGAAAGAGCCAGATGCCTTGGCGATACCAAGCGTAGCCGCTCTTCGCGGGAACTTCGATCAATTGCATAGGGAAGAAGCGTGGGGGGTGGACGCGGCCGTCAGGCGCGCGAGCAGGACGCGCTCGAAATGGGCCGGGTCATGGGGCTGCAACATCGCCGCCGCCCGCGGCAAGTAGAAGTCGTAAAGGCGAGACACCCAGAAGCGATAGGCACCAGCGCGCAGCATGTCGTTCCAATGGAGGCATTCCTCGCGTGTGAACGGACGCACCGTCTGGTACGCGCGCAGCATTGCCTCCAGTCGCGCCGGGTCCAGTTCTCCGGTCGCCAACTCGATGCACCAGTCGTTGACCGTTACGGCGACATCGAAAAGCCACTTGTCGCAACCCGCGAAATAGAAGTCGAAAAATCCGCCCAGACGGACGCGGTGGCCGGTGCCGGGCTGCGCCGGAGCGAACAGTGCGTTGTCGCGAAACAGGTCGCAATGGCACGGTCCGCCCGGCAGCGCGGCATAGTCGTTCGACCCGAAAAACCGCGTTTGATGGGCGAGCTCGCTCACGAGCAGATCGCGCTGCGCTCCGGAGATAAAAGGCAAGATGGCGGGAACCGTTTCGGTCCACCACCCCAGGCTGCGCAGATTGGGTTGATGCGGGGCGAAATCGCGGCCGGCCAGGTGCATGCGCGCCAGCATCCGGCCGACCTCCTCGCAGTGCTCGACGCCCGGGCTGAGTTCGGCCGCGCCTTCCAGCTTGGTGACGATCGCGGCCGGTTTGCCGTGGAGCATGCCGAAAAGCATGCCGTCATCGCGCGGGAGGGGATCCGGCACCGGCACGCTGTGGGACGCGAGATGGCGCATCAGATCCAGATAGAACGGCAACTGTTCGGCGGTGAGCTTTTCGAAGACAGTCAGCACGTAATCGCCGCGTGTCGTCGTCAGAAAAAAGTTGCTGTTTTCGATACCCGAACTGATGCCGCGGAAATCGACGACATCGCCCAGATCGTAGTGCCGCATCCATGCGGACAGGTCGGCTTCGGTGACGACGGTAAAGACAGCCATGCGGAGAGAGACTTCGGATTGGGTGTGAAGGAGCGGCCCGGGAAAGCGCGGGGTGGGGCGGCGGCGGTACGCCTCGGAGCGGTTGCGACCGACGCCGCGTCGCGGGCCGTTTCAGCCCGCGGCGAGCGTCACGGCTCGCCGGCGCGGCGGGCGCGATCAGTAGCGCAGGTTGATCGACGGCAAACGGGTACTGGGTTGGCCATTGTCGCGCACCTTGGGCGACGTGTCGGGCGGTGCGCTCATCTGATAGTGCGTGCCCAAATTCGAGCGGACGTCGATTTCGACCGGTTTGCCCTTGTCGCGATATTCGGTGATGACGGTGCCGCTCGGACTCTTTTCGTAATAGCTCGGGGTGCGCGGTACGTTGACATCCACTTTCGACGAGACTTGCGCTGCCGGACGATTGATGGCTTCCAGATCGGGCAAGCCCGCGGCCTCATTGGCGGCATGACGCTGCGCGCGCGTCTGGGCATCGTTGGCGGGTTGCGCCGCCGCGGCCGGATTCGCCGCGGCAAACCACGCGGCGATCGCTACGGCGACGGGAAGATACGGCTTCATGATTTTTCTCCGAGGGAATCCCCCAATTCTAGCAAATGCGCCCTCCTTTCCGGGCGCTTGGCGCGTATGTTTTTGCGCACGCCCAGGCACGGGCGGCTCACCGCCGGGGCCGCGGAGACGGTGCGGTTCGTGGTAATGTCGTCGCATCGAGCGAGGCAAACGAAAATGAAAAACGACATGAACGTGAAACCGCATGCCGGGCCGTTGCGTCCGAGCGATTTTCCGACACAGTCTTTCACCGATGCGGCCGACGCCGTCACGCGGCTTTCCGCCGTGTACGAAGCGAACACCGCGTTTTTGCGCGACGCGTTCGCACGCTACCGGCGCAACGAGCCGTTCGCGGAGCGCGTGCGCGCTTGCTATCCCTTCGTGCGGTTGCAGACCGAGGTCAACACGCGCGTGGATTCGCGCCGCTCGTATGGGTTCGTCGCAGGCCCCGGCGTCTACGAGACCACCGTCACGCGGCCCGACCTCTTTGGCAACTACTATCGCGAGCAGCTGCGGCTGCTTGCCCGAAATCACAATGTGACGATCGAGGTGGGCGTTTCGCAGCAGCCCATTCCGATTCACTTCGCCTTTGCCGAAGGCATTCATCTCGAAGGCGACCTCGGGCGGGACCGGCTCATGGCGATGCGCGACGTGTTCGATACGCCCGATCTCGCGCAGCTCGATGACCGCATCGTCAACGGTACCTACGAGCCGGCTCCCGGCGAACCGTACCCGCTTGCGCTTTTCACCGCGCCGCGAGTCGATTTCTCGCTGCATCGGCTCAGGCACTACACGGCGACTTCACCCACGCATTTTCAGAACTACGTCCTCTATACGAACTATCAGTTCTATATCGACGAGTTCACGAAGCTCGGCCGTTCGTTGATGGCGCGCACCGACGATGAGGAGCTGCGAGCCTATCGCAGCGAGTACACGTCGTTCGTCGAGCCCGGCGATGTCGTGACCTACAACGCCAACCTCGGCGAGCAGCCCGATGAGGGCACCCTGCCGGTCCGGTTGCCGCAGATGCCGGCCTATCACCTCAAGCGCGCCGACGGCAGCGGCATCACGATGATCAACATCGGGGTGGGGCCGTCGAATGCGAAGACGATCACCGATCACATCGCGGTTTTGCGGCCGCACGCCTGGATCATGCTGGGCCACTGCGCGGGGCTGCGCAACACGCAGCGCCTTGGCGACTACGTGCTCGCCCACGGGTACGTGCGCGAGGATCACGTGCTCGATGCCGACTTGCCGCTATGGGTGCCGATTCCCGCACTGGCCGAAGTGCAGGTCGCGCTCGAGCGCGCGGTCGCGCACGTGACGCGGCTCGAGGGCGCGGAACTGAAGCGCGTGATGCGCACGGGTACCGTCGCAAGTGTCGACAATCGCAACTGGGAGCTGCGCGATCATCGCGAGCCGGTGCAGCGGCTATCGCAAAGCCGGGCTGTCGCGCTCGATATGGAGAGCGCGACGATCGCCGCCAACGGTTTTCGTTTCCGCGTTCCCTACGGGACTTTGCTGTGCGTATCGGATAAACCGTTGCATGGCGAACTCAAGCTTCCCGGCATGGCCGATCAGTTCTATCGTGCCCAGGTGGATCAGCACCTGCAGATCGGCGTCAAGGCGATGGAGCTGTTGCGGATGAACGGGCTCGACCGGCTGCATAGTCGCAAGCTGCGCAGCTTTGCCGAGGTGGCATTCCAATAGCGCTACCAGAGCTGGAACTGGAGCCGGAGCCGGAGCGCCCGAGCGGTACCTCCCGCGTCAGAAATAAAACATCCGGTCCTCGTCGGCCTTGGCGGGCGCCTGGCGTTCCGCCTCTTCGCGATCCTCGTAGAACGCGAGCACGGCCTCGAGCACCTGGTCGGGTTCGTCGATGACCTGCATCAGATTCATGTCCTCGGGGTTGATGAGGCCCATCGGCACGAGGGCGCTCTCGAACCAGCCGAGCAAGCCTTTCCAGAAGTCGCCACCCACCAAAATGATCGGAACGTGGCGCGACTTCTTGGTCTGGATCAGCGTGAGCACTTCGGCGAGTTCGTCGAGCGTGCCGAAGCCGCCGGGCATGACGATCACGGCATCCGAGTTCTTGACGAACGTGACTTTACGCGTAAAGAAGTGGCGAAAGCGCAGCGAAATATCCTGCCACTGATTGCCGGATTGCTCGTGCGGCAACTCGATATTGAGGCCGACCGATGGCGCCTTGCCGGCATGCGCGCCCTTGTTCGCGGCGGCCATGATGCCCGGCCCGCCGCCCGAAATGACGGCGAAGCCCGCGTCCGAGAGCTTGCGCGCGATTTGCGTGGCGAGCTTGTAGTAGGGCGAGTTCGGCTTGAGCCGCGCCGAACCATAGATGCTCACGGCCGGGCGGATCTCCGAGAGGTACTCGGTGGCCTCGATGAACTCTGCCATAATCGTGAACATCTGCCACGATGCGCGGGCCTTTTTGGCTGTCGCGCGCTCTTGGTCTGCGAGCGATCGCAGACTCGGAATCACTTTTCTTCTCTTGTTCATAATGCCTGTAGAACGGAACCTGGAAGGTAAGACTCTGGTATTGGTCGATGGATCGAGCTATCTCTACCGGGCTTACCATGCAATGCCTGACTTGCGGGGTCCTGACGGCGAACCGACCGGCGCGCTCTATGGAATAGTCAACATGTTGCGGCGCATGCGCAAGGACGTCACGGCAGAGTATAGCGCGTGCGTGTTCGACGCCAAGGGCAAGACGTTCCGCGACGATTGGTATCCGCAGTACAAGGCTCATCGTCCGCCCATGCCCGACGATCTCGCGAAACAGATCGAGCCGATTCACTTCGCCGTACGCGCGCTGGGCTGGCCGCTTCTGATGGTGGACGGCGTCGAGGCCGACGACGTCATCGGGACGCTGGCGGCCGAGGCCGAACGGCGCGGCATGAACGTGCTGATTTCCACCGGCGACAAGGATCTGGCGCAACTCGTGGGCGAGCGGGTGACGCTCGTCAATACGATGACGAACGAAACGCTCGATCGCGGCGGCGTCATTGCCAAGTTTGGTGTCCCGCCCGAGCGGATCGTCGATTACCTCGCGCTGATCGGCGATACCGTGGATAACGTTCCCGGCGTCGAGAAATGCGGACCGAAGACGGCCGTCAAGTGGCTGACGCAGTACGAAACGCTCGATGGCGTCGTCGCTCACGCCGGCGAAATCAAGGGCGCGGTGGGCGATAACCTCCGGCGCGCGCTCGATTTCCTGCCGCTCGGCAAGAAGCTCGTGACGGTCGAGCGGGCGTGCGATCTGAAAAATCATGTCGAGTCGATCGAAACATCGCTCGTAGCGCGCCCGGAGTCGCCGCTCGAATTGCGCGAGCTGTTCATGCGGCACGGCTTGAAGACATGGCTGCGCGAAGTCGAGGCTTTGATCGAGCGGGCCGAGGAGGTGCAAAGCATAGAGCCCGGCGCGGCGGATGTGCTGTTGACCGAAGCGGCGCCGACCATCGATGCGCCGCGGTGCTACGAGACCGTTCAGACGTGGGAGCACTTCGAAGCGTGGCTCGACAAGATCGAGACGGCGCCGCTCACCTCGTTCGACACGGAGACGACGTCGCTCGATCCGATGGTGGCGCAGATCGTGGGGATCTCACTGTCGGTCGGCGCCGGCTGCGCCGCTTATATACCGTTGGCGCATCGCGGTCCGGACGCGCCCGAGCAACTGCCGCGCGACGAGGTACTCGCGAGGCTCAAGCCCTGGCTCGAGAATCCGGAACGGAAAAAACTCGGGCAGCACCTGAAGTACGACGAGCAAGTGCTCGCCAATTACGGCATCGCATTGGATGGCGTCGAGCACGACACGCTGCTTCAATCGTATGTGCTCGAATCGCATCGAACCCACGATATGGACAGTCTTGCGATGCGCCACCTCGGCGTGAAAACGATCAAGTACGAGGACGTGGCGGGCAAAGGCGCGCAGCAAATCGGCTTCGATGAAGTGCCGCTCGGCGCCGCGGCCGAATATGCCGCGGAAGACGCGGATATCACGTACCAGCTGCATACGGCGCTCTATCCGCAAGTCGAAGTGGAGCCGGGGCTGCTGCACATCTATCGCAACATCGAAATTCCCACTTCGCGCGTGCTGCGCAAGATCGAGCGCAATGGTGTGCTGATCGACAGCGAGCGACTGCGGCGACAGAGCAGCGAGATCGCAGGGCGGCTCATCGAGCTCGAAGGCGAAGCCTATGCGCTTGCTGGCGGCGAATTCAATCTCGGCTCGCCCAAGCAGATCGGCCAGATTTTTTTCGAACGCTTGCAATTGCCGGTGATCAAGAAGACGCCCAGCGGGGCGCCGTCGACGGACGAAGAGGTGTTGCAAAAGCTCGCTGAAGACTATCCGTTGCCGAAGCTGCTGCTCGAACACCGCGCATTATCGAAGCTGAAGTCCACTTACACCGACAAACTGCCGCGCATGGTCAACGCCAAGACGGGCCGCGTTCATACGAATTACGCGCAGGCCGTGGCGGTCACCGGACGTCTCGCCTCGAACGAGCCGAATCTCCAGAACATCCCCGTGCGCACCGGCGAGGGGCGCCGCATTCGCGAGGCGTTCGTCGCGCCGCCGGGCAGCAAGCTCGTATCGGCCGACTACTCGCAGATCGAATTGCGAATCATGGCGCATATCTCGGGCGACGAATCGCTGCTGCGCGCGTTCGCCGAAGGCGAAGACATCCATCGCGCAACGGCCGCGGAGGTTTTCGGCGTCACGCCGCTCGAGGTGACGAACGACCAGCGCCGCATCGCGAAAGTCATCAACTTCGGGCTGATCTACGGGATGAGCTCATTCGGCCTCGCTTCGAATCTCGGCATTACGCGCGATGCGGCGAAGCTCTACATCGACCGCTACTTCGCCCGTTACCCAGGCGTTGCGCGCTATATGGACGACACGCGGGCGAGCGCCAAGCAAAAAGGCTATGTCGAAACGGTGTTCGGCCGGCGTCTGTGGCTGCCCGAAATCAACGGCGGTAACGGACCGCGCAGGCAGGCGGCCGAGCGTGCGGCGATCAACGCTCCGATGCAGGGCACCGCCGCCGATCTGATCAAGATGTCGATGATCGCGGTTCAGGCATGGCTCGAACGCGAACGGGCCGCGAGCCGCATGATCATGCAAGTGCACGACGAACTCGTGCTCGAAGTCCCCGACGATGAATTGCCGACCGTGCGAGAAAAACTGCCGCAATTGATGTGCGGCGTGGCGGAACTCAAGGTGCCGCTCGTGGCGGAAGTTGGCGCGGGCGCGAATTGGGAGGAAGCGCATTGATGCGCTGAGCGGCCTCTCCGCGGGCGCGCCGCCCGCCAATCCCTTTTCGACGCGTGGCCCCGCTCGCATACGGGCGCCGGCAAGCAGAATCAGCAACGGCAAATACGGAGAATCAGCATGCATCGTTTCGTTGTCGTGGGAGGAGGTGCGGGCGGGCTCGAGCTGGCAACGCGGCTTGGCGACCGCTATGTCCGCCGAAAGGGCAGTGGCGCCGCCCGCGCGCAGGTGACGCTCGTCGATCGGAATCCGACCCATATCTGGAAGCCGCTGCTTCACGAAGTGGCCGCGGGCAGCATGGATCCGTTCACGCAAGAGCTCGAGTACGCGGCGCAGGCGCGCTGGCATGGCTTCGAGTTTCAGCAAGGCGAACTCATCGGGCTCGATCGCGCGGCCAAACGCATCGTCCTCGGGCCGCTTCGCGACGACGACGGCGAGGAGCTGTTGCCGCAACGCGAACTCGAATACGACACGCTCGTCATTGCCATCGGCAGTACCACGCATTTTTTCGGCGTCAAGGGCGCCGAAGAGCACTCCATCGCGCTCGATACCGTCGGCCAGGCCGAGCGCTTTCGCAAGCGGCTCATCGCGGCGTGCATGCGGGCCGAGCATCGCGCGCACGAAACGGTCGAATGCGGTCCGGGCACGTCTGCCACGACGGAGCCGCGCATCCAGGTGGCGATCGTGGGCGGCGGCGCGACCGGCGTCGAGTTATCGGCGGAATTGCGCAACACGGCGCAAGTATTGTCGGCCTACGGTCTGCACAAGCTCGATCCGCGGCACGACATCGGCATCGTGCTGATCGAGGCGGGGCCGCGCATTCTCCCCGCGCTGCAAGAGCGCGTCTCGAGCGCGACGGCGCAGTTGTTGACTCAGCTCGGTGTGAAACTGATGATCGGCGAGACCGTGGCCGAAGTGGCGCCGGGCCTCGTGCGTACGGCGAGCGGCAACACCGTGCGCGCCGATCTGACAGTCTGGGCCGCCGGGATCAAGGCGCCCGCTGTGCTCTCGAACCTGGAGGGGCTACCCGTCACGCGGCTCGGTCAACTCTCGGTGCGGCGCACGCTCCAAACGGAAGTCGACGACAACATCTTCGCGATGGGCGATTGTGCCGCGTGCCCATGGCCCGGTAACGAGCGCAACGTACCCCCACGGGCGCAGGCCGCGCATCAGCAGGCGAGTTTTCTGTTGCGAGCGCTGCGCTGCCGGCTCGAGGGCCGGCCGTTGCCGGAATTCACCTACCGCGATTTCGGTTCGCTCGTCTCGCTCGGCCATTTCAGTGCGGTCGGCAATCTGATGGGCGGACTGATCGGCGGCAGCATGCTGGTCGAGGGGCTCTTCGCGCGCTTCATGTATATGTCGCTTTACCGGCTTCATATCGCGGCGCTGCACGGCTATCCGCGCATGATGCTCGATACGTTCGCGCATTGGCTGCGGCGCACGACGCTGCCGCGTGTGAAGCTGCATTGATGCGGGCGATCGGCTGCGCGCAGCTTGCGATTGCGGTGCAGCCGATTTACGAAGCGGGCGAGGTCGTGGCGACCCTGGATCAAGGATTTGGCCCGGTCGCAATCGGGCGCGACGGGTCGGCACACCACTCGCTCCACGAGCCTGGATAGAGCGCGGCGCCATGCAGGCCCGCTATCTCCATCGCAAGCGCGTTATGACACGCCGTGGCCCCCGAGCCGCATTGCAGTACGACATGCTCGGGCTGCGTCGAGCCGACGACCGCCTTGAATTCGTCGCGCAGCGTATGAGCGGGTTTGAAACGGCCATCGGAGCCCAGGTTGTCCTTGAAGAAGCGATTGACCGCGCCTGGGATGTGTCCCGCGACGGGATCGATCGTCTCGTTTTCACCGCGATAACGGTCGGGCGATCGTGCGTCGACGACGAGTCGCTCATGTGTCGTGAGGTTTTGCTCGAGCGCGTGGGCATCGACGGTGACGGCGAGCGGCGCGCCCGCCTTGAAGTTGCCTTGCTTGCGCCCGGCCGGCTCTGTCTCGAGGGCGTAGCCGGCGCCCTGCCATGCCTGCAGGCCGCCGTCGAGGAGGGCCACCGAGTCGTGACCGAGCCAGCGCAACAACCACCACAGGCGGGCAGCGAACATTCCGCCTTGCGCATCGTAGGCGACGACTTGCTGACCCTGCATGAGCCCGTGCGAAGCCAGCGTGTCGACCAGTGCCGCGCGATCAGGCAGTGGATGTCTGCCGTTCTTGCCCGTCTTCGCCCCGGACAGGTCGCGCTCCAGATGCAGATAGTGCGCGCCGGGGATGTGGCCGCCCGCATAGGCCTTTTGGCCGGCGTCGGGGTTTGCCAGATCGAAGCTGCAGTCAAAAACGAGCACGCTTTCGGGGGCGCTTGCCAGCCGTTCGGCAAGGTTGACGGCCAGAATCAGCGTCGTGTAATGGGTGTGCGGCATGATGATCCTCGTTGGACGACGAACTTCGTTGAGACACCGGTTGTTTTGCTTTCAGTCTAGACAAAAAGGCGGGCAAGGAGGGAAAGCCTCCTTGCCCGCCTTTCTTGCCGCGCTGCAGCGTGTCAGATGTCGCCGAGCTCGCGCCGCAGGAACTCGTGGAAGTGCTGCATGCCGTCCTCCATCGGACTTTGGTATGGTCCGACCTGAGATTCGCCTCGCCGCATGAGCGCGAGGCGTCCGGCATCCATGCGCTCGGCGATTTCATCGTCCTCGCGCGCCGTTTCCATATAGGCGGCGCGCTCGGCTTCGACGAATTCGCGTTCGAAGAGTGCGAACTCCTCGGGATAGTAGAACTCGACGATGTTCGTGGTCTTGCGCGGGCCGTGCGGAATCAGCCACGAGACGACGAGCACGTGCGGGTACCACTCGATCATGAGGCCCGGGTAGTAGACCATCCAGATCGCGCCGTACTCGGGCGCCCGCCCGTCCCGCACGCGCAGCACCTGGTCATGCCACTTCCGATAGACGGGGCTGCCCGCTTTCGCGAGCCCGGCATTGACGCCGACCGTCTGCACGCTGTACCAGTTGCCGAATTCCCAGGTCAGGTCGTCGCAGTTGACGAAGCTGCCGAGCCCGGGATGGAACGGCGCGACATGGTAGTCCTCGAGGTACACCTCGATGAACGTCTTCCAGTTGTAGTTGCACTCGTGCACTTCGACGTGATCGAACATATAGTTCGAAAAGTCGAAGTGACGGCGCGCGCCGAGATTCGCCAGATCTTTGGCGACATCGCGGCCCTCGGCCTCGAAGAGGAGCCCATGCCAGTTGCGGAGCGGGGTCGCACCGAGGTTCAGGCAGGGGTTGTCCGCAAAATGCGGAGCACCGAGCAGCTCGCCGTCGAGGTTGTACGTCCAGCGGTGCAGCGGGCAGACGATGTTTTCGGTCTGACCGCGGCCGTTGAGCATGATGGCCTGGCGGTGCCGGCATACGTTGGACAGCAGCTCGATCTCCGAGCGCTGGTTGCGTACGAGCACGCGGCCTTCGCTCTCGCTCGGCAGCGCAAAATAATTCCCTGCTTCGGGCACCATCAACTCGTGCCCGACGTAGCGGGGACCCTTGCGGAAGAGTACTTCCAATTCGCGCGCAAAAAGCGCTTCGTCAAAGTAAGCCGTGACCGGCAGCTGGCACGAAATGGCCTTGAGCTGCAAAGCATTGCTCAGATTGGACATTCCCACTCCCAATGAAGACGTGAAAGTAGTGAACAACCCAACCATCGAAGATTCGATTTGGGGAGCCGGCGATTATACCCGTTCCCCTTCCCAAGGGGCAGATAAGTCCATGATTTACGTAAAAAACAGCGTCGATTGCCGCCAAAAGGGCGCGCGTCACGCCAAATATGCCGCGATCGGGTCGGTCCGGCAACCGCCCGTGCGGCATTCGCCGAGGGTGCGGATTGGCCGTGGCCGATGGGTGTCCGCGTGGTAAAAAAGAGGACGGCGATCGTGCTACGGCTGGCGATGGGTCGGACTTGGCGCTTTTGCCGTAGAATGTCCGACTTGTTTTTAAATTCACCCTCTTTCGATGGCGAAACCCGCACCCCAGGACCCCGCCGCGCCCGTCGGCGGCCACGATGGCGACGCCCCGCTGCCCGGGAACTACGAAGCAGCGGTCGCGGAATTGGAGCAACTGGTGGCGCGCATGGAGGGTGGCACGTTGAGCCTCGAGGAATCGCTTGCCGCCTATCGGCGCGGCGCGGCGCTCGTGGCGTACTGTCAGCAACAACTGGAGAAGGTGGAGCAGCAGGTGCGCGTACTCGACGGCGAGACGCTCAAGCCGCTGCCAGCCGGCAACCCTGCCGCCGAGGGCGGAGACGATCTATGACTTTTGACGAATGGATGCGCGCGGTCCTGGCGCGCGTCGAGGCCGCACTCGAACGTTATCTGCCGGGCCCCGACGTGGCGCCGGCGCGGCTGCATGAGGCGATGCGCTATGCGGCGCTCGGCGGCGGCAAGCGCGTGCGTCCGCTTCTGGCCCATGCGGCGGGGGAGTTGACGCTCGCGCGGCCCGCGGCTCTCGAGGCGGCCTCGGCGGCCCTCGAGATGATCCACGTCTATTCGCTCGTCCATGACGACATGCCTTGCATGGACGACGATGCGCTGCGCCGCGGCAAACCGACCGTGCACGTCCAGTACGACGAGGCCACCGCGCTGCTCGTGGGCGATGCGCTGCAGTCCCAGGCGTTCGTCGCATTGACCGACGCCTCGGCGCTCGACGCGCCGACGCAGGCCGCGCTCGTGCGCGAACTCGCGCTCGCCAGCGGCTCGGTGGGCATGGCGGGTGGCCAGGCCATCGATCTCGACAGCGTCGGTGTGACGCTGTCGCGGCCGCAGCTCGAAACGATGCATCGGATGAAAACGGGCGCGTTGCTGCGTGCGTCGGTGCGCATGGGCGCGCTCGCCGGCACGGCGCCCGATGCGGACGCGATGCGCGCGCTCGATGCCTACGCGGCTGCCGTGGGTCTGGCGTTTCAGGTCGTGGACGATATTCTGGACGTGACGACGGATTCGGCGACCCTGGGCAAGACTGCCGGCAAGGACGCCAAGGACGGCAAGCCGACCTACGTATCGATTATCGGGCTCGACGCTTCGCGCGCGCTCGCGGCGCAGTTGCGTCGCGATGCGCACGAAGCGCTTGCGCATTTCAGCGGGCGCGCCGTGCGCCTCGCCGAACTTGCCGACCTGGTGGTAAACCGGGTGAGTTGAACGCGAAGCCCGCTGCCGCGCGCGAATGCTACGGGGTGCGCAAGAGAAAAATGCGGGCGCGTAAGTTTTCCTACAATGGAACGACGATGTACGACTTGCTGAAAACCATCGACGACCCGGCGGACTTGCGCCGCCTGGACCGTCGTCAACTGAAACCGCTCGCCGACGAGTTGCGCGCGTTCGTGCTCGACAGCGTGTCGCAGACGGGCGGGCACTTGTCGTCGAACCTGGGCACGGTGGAGCTGACGATCGCGCTCCACTACGTCTTCGACACGCCGCACGACCGCATCGTGTGGGACGTCGGCCATCAGACTTATCCGCACAAAATCCTGACCGGCCGCCGCGACCGCATGCATACGCTGCGCCAGCGCGGCGGCATCTCCGGCTTTCCGCGCCGTGTGGAGTCCGAGTACGACACGTTCGGTACGGCTCATTCGAGCACGTCCATTTCGGCCGCGCTCGGCATGGCGATCGGAAGCAAGCTGGAGGGCGAGGATCGCTTTTCGATCGCCGTGATCGGCGATGGAGCGATGACGGCCGGCATGGCGTTCGAAGCCATGAACAACGCGGGCGTGTGCGACGATCTCCCGTTCCTCGTCATCCTCAACGACAACGACATGTCGATCTCGCCGCCCGTTGGCGCGTTGAACCGGCATCTCGCGAGGCTGATGTCCGGGCGCTTTTATGCGGCCGCGCGCGCCGGGGTCGAGCGCGTGCTGCGCGTGGCGCCGCCGATGCTCGAGCTCGCACGCAAGCTCGAGGAGCATGCGAAGGGCATGGTCGTGCCGGCCACGCTTTTCGAGGAGTTCGGCTTCAATTACATCGGGCCGATCGACGGTCACGACCTCGATTCGCTGATCCCGACGCTGCAAAACATCCGCGAGTTGCGCGGACCGCAGTTTCTGCACGTGGTCACGAAAAAAGGGCAGGGCTACAAGCTCGCGGAAGCCGATCCGGTGCTCTACCACGGTCCGGGCAAGTTCAATCCGGCCGAGGGCATCAAGCCGTCCACCGCGCCGAGCAAGAAGACCTATACGCAAGTTTTCGGGGAGTGGCTGTGCGACGCGGCGGAACTCGATTCGCGCGTGGTCGGCATTACGCCCGCGATGCGCGAGGGCTCCGGTCTCGTCGAGTTCGAAAAGCGCTTTCCGGACCGCTATTTCGATGTCGGCATTGCCGAGCAGCATGCAGTGACGTTTGCAGGGGGGATGGCTGTCGAGGGTATGAAGCCCGTGGTCGCCATTTATTCGA
>NZ_JBMRBK010000048.1:0-9711 GCF_057351765.1 Trinickia sp.
CCAAGCGTCCAGTACTGCCGGGGTTCCTCGCGCGTGCCGTCGACCTCGCGCATCGTCATGCCGAGCACGTCTTCGAAAAAGCGGATGTGCCAGTGAATGTCCTTCACCCAGATGGCGACATGTTCCAGATAGGCCTTGCTGCCGTTCATGCGGTTGTCTCCTTTGTCGACCAGAGTGGGCGCTGAAGCGCCCACTGTGGTCCCATGCAACGTGCTGCTGTGTTGTCGGTCCGTCATGTCACGCTCGATGCCCTTGATGCAGGCCACCAGCGTCGCGTTGACCGGGGTCGGCACACCGTGCCGTTTCCCCCAGCGCACGACCGCGCCGTTGATAAAGTCGATTTCGGTGATGGAGCCTTTTTCGAGGCTTTGCAGCATCGAGGTCTTGAAGGCAGGGGAAAGTCCTTCGCCGGCGAGGGTCCACGGGCACTCGGGATCTGTGGTGGAAAGCGTCACACCAGCGGCCCGGGCGACGGCCATCGCTTCGGCGACTGCTGCGAGCGCGGTCGTCTTCAGAAGCGGCTCTTCGTACAGCTGGCCGTAGGTCAGGCCCGTGATGCCCGTCAGCGCGCCGGTCGCCACATTGACCAGGAGCTTGTCCCACATCGTGCCGACGATATTGGCGCTGACCGTGGTGGCCAGTCCGGCGGCGTTGAAGGTTTCCGCAATTGCGGTGGCGCGGGAAGTGATTTGACCGTCGAGTTCGCCAATGTAAGTGGCCTTGCCGGCGACGCCCGACTCGATGTGCCCCGGGTTGCGCATCACCCCGCCGACGTATGTCTTGCCGGCCAGCACTCGATGCCCACCCACGATGTCAGCGAGAACATCCTCGTGCCCAAGGCCGTTCTGCAACGAAAGGACCAGCGTTTCGGGTCCGATCAGCTCCATTGCGCCGCGCATCGCGACTTCGGTGTGGAACGACTTGACCAGCACGACGACCAGATCAACCGCGCCAGCCTCTGCGGCCCGCGTGGTGGCTCGGACCGTTACCTGGCGGGAACCATTGGGATCGTCCACCCGCAGACCATCGCGTCGCATGGCCGCCACGTGCGCCACCGACCGGTTCAGCAGCCAGACCTCGTTACCACCTTCGGTCAACGCCGCGCCAATCGCGCAGCCCAGCGCACCTGCGCCCAGAATCGCAATCTTCACTACCGTCTCCTTGTTGAGGAGACCAAGATACGATTCGGTGTTCATGCCAGCAATGCAATGGATACAATGACGTCATTGCGTGAGGCAATACGGAAATGGATTCGACTGAACTTCCCGATCTGAAGCTATTACAGCTGTTCGACCTGCTCTATGACGTCCGCAGCGTCACCCGCGTGGCCGAGCAGCTTGGACAAAGCCAGCCGACCATCAGCATCTGGTTAGGTCGATTGCGGGAACATCTGCAGGACCCGTTATTCATCCGCACACCGGGCGGCATGGCGCCGACGCCGCAAGCCGATGCGCTCATTGGTCCATGCCGGGAAATCCTCGAATCGCTGCGGCGCTTCGTGGCGTGGGAGATCGCATTCGAGCCGGCCACCGCAAAACGGCGGTTCCGTATCTGCATGACCGACGCCAGTCACATCACGTTGCTTCCGCGGATGCTGGCGCATGTCCGCGCGCAGGCACCGGGCGTTCGTCTCGAAGCCGCCAGAATCGACGGCAATACGGAACGCGCGCTGGAATCGGGCGAAGCCGACCTTGCGATCGGTCACGCGCCCTGGCTGAGCGGTGGGATTTATCAGCAGCAGCTATACCAGCAGGATTGGGTGTGCCTGACGAATCGCCATCACCCGCGGCTGCACACGAGGTTGAGGTTGAAGCAATACAGCGCGGAGGGGCATGTCGCGATTACGGCGGGCACGGGCGCGCAGTTGTTGGAACAGGGGCTGGTGCGCGCACACGTCGAGCGCGATGTGGTGCTGGAGCTACCAGGTTTTCTTGGGCTCGGAGCAATTATCGAGAGCACCGACCTGATCGCCACGTTGCCGCGACACATCGGTGAGACGCTGGCGAAGGTCAATGATCTGGCGGTCCATCCGTGCCCGGTTCCCGTGGACCGTTTTGCTGTCCGGCAATATTGGCACGCCAGGTATCACCACGAAGCGGGCAATCGTTGGCTCCGCGCCGTGGTGGTGCAGTTGTTTGGAGCATCGGGTTGATCAGGCACATGCCGCGAAGGGTCTCGGATCGATCTATTACCGATGCGCCGGCGTGTGAACGGAGGTCCGCTTCTTTTTAGAAACGAACCTCCGATTTCAGCAGATCGATCGGCCGCTCGGGGGCGACTCCGGTCCGTCGTCATGGATCGCAGTCGGCCATGAACCGCCGTTCGTCACTTGTGGCTAGATCGTCGGCACCCGTTAGCGAGACCGGTGTCGAGGATGCACTCAGGCACCTTCGTCCGGGAAGGACGACAACGCTGCCTCGAGCCGTTGCACCATCCAGCGCCCTAAAACGTTAATCACAAGCCCCATCATCACGAATGCCGCGCCCGCGATCTGCATGGGGCCCAGTTGTTCGCCAAGAAGCAGCGACGCCGAAGCGAGACCGATGATCGGCACAAGCAGCGAAAACGGAGCAACCTGGCTCGCCGGATAGCGCGACAGCAACTGACTCCAGAGACTGTAACCGAGCAGTGTGGCGACAAATGCGAGGTAGACAACGGCGAACACCGACGACGCGCTGATAGCCGAGAACGCCGTAGCGATCCGCTGCGGACCTTCGAACACGTACGACAGCGCGAAAAACGGCAGCGGCGGAATCAGGCTCGCCCATACAACGAGTCCAACGAGATCGACTTTGGCTAGCCTCTTCGTGACAATATTGCCGAGTGCCCAGGAAGCTGCCGCGCACAACGTCAACAAAAACCCAGCGGCGGTCATCGTATGGCCGCCCTGCAAGCCAATCAATGCGAGCCCGGCTGCAGCGGCCACGAGGCCCACGAGGTTCTGCACGCGAAATCGCTCATGGAGAAACACGCTTGCGAGACCGAGTGTAAAGAACGCCTGCGCCTGAAGTACAAGCGACGCGAGGCCCGCCGGCATGCCCACATACATCGCGGAAAAGAGAAATGCGAACTGCCCGAAAGAAATGGTCAAGCCGTACGCCAGGAGCCAGCGCAGCGGTAGTTGCGGACGCCTGACGAAGAAGACAGCGGGAAATGCTGCGAGGGTGAAGCGCAGCGCGCCGAGCAGCATGGGTGGCATACCGTGCAGGCCAACTTTGATCACGACAAAGTTCACCCCCCACGCGATAACGACAACGAGCGCAAGGAGCAGGTCCTTCGGCGACATCATTCCCCCCAAATCTCGAAATGTGGTCAACGTGAAGTGATGATGGCACCGGGACTAAGGTACCCTTGAACGCAGCAGCAAATCTGTTACATAACAGATTTGCTGGACGGGACGTGACCATGGAAACGGTCAAATCACCGATGCCGCTCTACCGACAGATTGCAAAACTGCTGTGGGACGGAATTCAACGGGCGGGGTTGACGTCCGGTAATCGCCTCTCATCGGTTCGTGTGCTCGCGACGCAACACGACGTGAGCCTGACAACGGCATCGCAGGCGTTGCGCTGGCTGGAAACGCAGGGCCACATCATAGCGCGTCCGCGTTTTGGATATTAGGTCGCGAGATGGCCGCTGGCGGAAGTGGGAAGTCATCCAGCGGACGTCCAGAAGAAGCGCGGAAGAACCAA
This sequence comes from Trinickia sp., assembly GCF_057351765.1. Taxonomy (NCBI): domain Bacteria; kingdom Pseudomonadati; phylum Pseudomonadota; class Betaproteobacteria; order Burkholderiales; family Burkholderiaceae; genus Trinickia; species Trinickia sp. The sequence continues at coordinate 3,693 of NZ_JBMRBK010000048.1, forward strand.
TGTCGTTTACCGCCAGGGAGTCAAATCGACACATTCACGCGGAGAAGCCCCATGATCAGCAAAGACCTTGCCAATGCGATACAACAGAGCCACGCCGCACTCGCGGCAATTTTGAAAGGCGATCCCAGCGGCTATAAAGCCTTGTACTCGGAGGCAGAGGATGTCACTTTGGGCAACCCATTCGGACCCTATGCGCACGGTCGTAAGAATGTCGAAGCCACATTAGCAGGCGCCGCATCGCACTACCGCGATGGAGACGTCACGGGCGTGGAACTCACAGCAACTTATGTATCTAGCGATCTCGCCTGCGTCGTGGAAGTCGAGCGCGGGCGCGCCAAGGTTGGGGGTGGCGAGGAATTCGTCGGAGTTGCTGTCCGAGTCACTAGTTTATTTCGGTTAGAGGACGGCATTTGGAAGCTTGTCCATCGCCATGCGGACCCAATTACAAGCCCGCGACCCGCTGAGTCTGTGATCGTCAAATAGCCAAGTATCGAGTTGCGCCGGCGCTTACAGACATAAAGGCTATTATATTTGTCTTTCGCCAAACTGGCCGATCCGGGCTCGTCGCCGCCGACGGCGACGCCAATGCGCCGCCTTGTCTGAGCGCAGGCATTGAGCGTCCGCTTTGCCTCAATGCATAAGGCGGGTTTGGGTCGGTTTGGTGCCTTCACCGGCGGACCAAATTCCGCGCAATGACGGTGAGTCAAGAGATGAAGCGCCACGAAGCTCGAGCCTCCGCCTTCCTCGCGTTGCTCCGGTCATGTCTGGGCGGTTGAAAGGCCTATCATGGGAGCGGTGAGGTTGCCATGCGTTGTCAGGACCTAGCATCGAATGAAGTCGCCACGTAATACCGACTCCGTGCCAGGGGACTGGTACATCGACACAGCGTGCATCAATTGCGGTGCATCGCGTCACGTCGCGCCCGGGCTGATTGCCGAACGAAACGATAAAAGCGTCTTCGTTCGACAGCCTGTCACGCCGGAAGACCAGCTTGCCGCTTGGCGTGCGGTGTTGGTATGTCCTACGGCATCGGTACGCAGCGAAACGAAGCAGCCTCGCCCGAACGTCGCGATCTTTCCGCAGCAGATCATATCGGGTGTATGGCGCTGCGGATTCAACGCTCGGTCGTCGTTTGGTGCACATTCCTATTTCGTCGCGCGCCCGGACGGCAATCTGCTAATCGACTCGCCGCGGTATGCGGCCGAACTGGTGAATTGGTTTGATGCTTCGGGTGGCATTGCGCACATCCTCCTGTCGCATCGTGACGACGTCGCAGACGCAGACAAATACGCGCGCCGTTTCGGGGCTCGTGTCTGGATCCACCGCGAGGACAGCTCGGCTGCACCCTATGCCACGGATCTGCTCGACGACGGATCGGCATTGAGTATCGCGGCCGGCGTGCGCGCAATTTCGACGCCCGGCCACACTCGGGGTAGCGTTGTGTACCTGCTCGAGGATCGCGTGCTCTTCTCGGGTGATTCACTTGCCTGGAGCCCACGCGAGCAAGACCTCGTCGCGTTCAGGGACGCGTGCTGGTACTCATGGACCGAGCTCGCCGAATCGCTCGGCAAGCTGGCCGCGTATCGTTTCGAATGGCTGCTTCCCGGTCACGGCTGGCTTGCGCACTTGCCGGCCAAGGAAATGAGTGCTCGCTTGCTCGCATTGGTTGCACGCATGCGCAATGATTGAAATCGCCGGACATCCTTCCGCATGAGGCGGTTCGAATCCGTCAGCTTCTAGCCCTGCAATGAGGTGGCAAGACTTGGCCATGAAGCGACATTCGCGTCATTCGTAGGACCGACACTCGGGTGGCAGCTGCACTCAGTTATCGGCCGCTCACACGCCGGTGGCAGAGTCAACTGCAGGCGCTACCCTCTGGCTGAGCGGACGTTAGTCGCCGCATACTTCGTTGCGCAATAGACAGCGTCAGCGGGCGAGACCTGCAGGCCGCTGATCGACGGCACGTTGGTGCTCTCACCGAAAACCAGAGGATTGGTCACTGGAAGCGTGGCCGCGTTGACGTACAGCACGCCCTGACGTTGACATCCACCATGCGAGTGCGCTGCTACGAGAAATAGTCCGGGTGGTCAAAATCGGCGATGAGCCCTGGTTGTTGCGGCTTCCAGCCGAGCAGGGATCGGGTTCGCTCGCTCGACGCCGGGATGTCCATCATTGCGAACCTGAACCAGCCGAAATGCTCCGCCGCCTCTTCAGGCGACTTCGAAACGACCGGGACGTTCAGGTGTCGGCCGATCACTTCGGCGATTGCCTTGACCGGCACGCCCTCTTCGGCGATGGCATGGAAAGGCCCCCCTTGGGCGCCGTGTTCGAGCGACAGCCGGAAGACGCGCGCCGCGTCAAGGCGATGCACTGCGGCCCAGCGATTAGAACCATCACCGACATAGACAGAGATGCCTTTTTCCCGTGCGATGTCGATCAGCATCGGCACGAAGCCGTGCTCGCCATGACCATGCACCGACGGAGGAAGGCGCACCGCCGACGCGCGCACCCCGCGCGCCGACAGTGCGATGGCGGCCTCTTCGGAAGCGCGAGGCCATGTGGGATCGAAAACCTGCACCATGTCCTCGGTCACGAGACGACCCCGCGCCAGCAACCCGGTGCCGCTCGTCACGAGCAACGGACGGTCCGAACCTTCGAGCACGCCGCCGATCGTCTCGATGGCGAGCTTGTCCACCAAGCAGTTCTCTGCGAACTTCGAGAAATCGTGGTTGAAGCCGGTGTGGATCACGCCGTCCGCAGCCGCGGCGCCGCGACGCAGGATGTCGAGATCTTCCAGCGTGCCGCGCAGGACTTCGGCGCCTGTGGCGGCCAGGGCTGCCGCCTTCTCTTCCGAACGGCACAAGCCGATCACCTGATGGCCAGCGGCGATCAGGTCGTTCACGACGGCCGAGCCAACCCAGCCGGTCGCACCAGTAACAAATACACGCATGATCAAAATCTCCTTCTGGAATTGCGGAAGTAAGTTGCGCACGCCGAGAATGGCGATACACAGAGATGGGACGAGGCTCGAAAGTAGGGAAAGCACCACATCGAAAGTAGACCAGGGCTAACTCTCGGCTCATAATCTATCCGCGTAAAGAAGTTAACTTATAGAGGTATAGTTCCTAACCGGATGAGCACACCAGCCACAAACGACAACGCCCTTGGGGCCTATTTGAAGGATCGCCGCACCAGGCTCGATCCTGCTGCCTTCGGGATTGCCGGCGGGCGGCGACGTACGCCCGGTTTGCGTCGGGAGGAAGTGGCCCAGCGGGCGAACATCAGCGTGACCTGGTACACCTGGCTCGAACGCGGGCGCGGCGGACCGCCGTCCGCCGCGGTGCTGGACCGGGTCGCGAGCGCGCTGATGCTGACGGATGCCGAGCGCGAGCATCTTTTCCTGCTTGCCTTGGGGCGACCGCCGGAAGTCCGTTATCAGGAAACCGAAAGCATTTCGCCACGCATTCAGCGCGTGCTCGATGCGCTGGTCTATAGCCCGGCCTACGTGAAGACGCTGACCTGGGATCTCGTTGCCTGGAATCACGCCGCAGGGGTTGTGTTCAACTACGACGAGCTGCAACCGTCACAGCGCAACATCCTGCGGCGCATCTTCTGCGATCCGCAGGTCCGAGACTTTCAGTCCGACTGGGACAGCGTTGCGCGGCTTCTGGTGTCGGTCTTCCGGGCCGATGCGGCACGCGCGGCAGCGACCGACGCGGCTCCGAGCGTGGCGGCGCTGGTAGAGGAGCTTAGCCGTGCCAGTCCAGAGTTCGCGATGCTGTGGAAGACCCATGACGTTCGCTCCTTCGGTGAAGGCACTAAACAACTGCTGCATCCACAGGGCGGACCGCTCGTGTTCGAGCATTCGTCCTTCGTCGTCGATGGCCGTCCCGACCTCAGCATGGTCATCTACTCCCCGGCGACGCCCGCGGACACCGACGTGGTTCGCTCGCTGATCGAAAAGCATCAAAAGGCATCCCACTGACCGGCCCAGCGGAAAACACTATCGGACGTTGCAACCGACGGTACCCGCCAGCGATATAGCTAACTCTGCATTGCGCAATGCAGTCTGCGCAGCCGATCCGCGACCTTGTCAATACGCTCTTAGCGCAAGGCGTGCGTTTCCGAATGACCCTTTGCAAATTGAGAGCTGCCATCACGACGCTGTCGGTTGACCGGCAGTTGTGGGTCGCCTTCCGCCCTACGTGGACCGATCAATGGTGGAGCGCTATGCCGGTTCAACGTTGGACCGGGTTCGGCCAAAAGGGGCCGTTGGAGATCCGCACCGACTTTCCCTTGCCGGATCGCCGCAGATGACCGGTTTTCGGCGGTGAACTTGAGGCCCGCCGTGGCTCTACCCGGCCATCAAGAGCCACTGCTCTTTTCGCCCTCAATGGCCAATCAGCGCCGGTTCCGGCCGTTCGGCGCACAACGTAGACCCTCCCCGAGACACGAGGAGTTGCCGGTTCTGACACATTGGTCGACGTAACCTGTCAGCTTGCCGGATTGCGTGCCATGACGATCCACGCAGCGCCGTTGATCATCACTGACCGCTCGCCGGGAAGGCTCGCAAAGGCGGCACGAACTGCGGCCGAGGCGCGGGCGCGGATGTCGTCGGGCTGATCAGCGAGCACACGCGACAGCGGGCCGACCTCGAGCGTCATCTTCACCGCGTCGTCGATCGCAGCGTCCCGCGTCCCGCCCTCGCCGAACGGGACGGCCGCGTCGAAGGGCGAGATAGCGATATCGGTAAAGCCGGCCGTCGTCAGGATGCGTGCCACGCGTTCCCGGTCGCCGAACGAAAACGGGCCGGGCGCTTGGGGATCGGGCAGCGCGCTCGGCGGGAGGATGCCCTTGAGCGCGCCCACCGGCAGGCGCATCCAATCGTTCTCGGCCGCACCGCGCCAGCAAACGAAAGCGACCCGCCCGCCCGGCCGGAGCGCGCGTCGCATATGGGTGAACGCCGCTGTCGGATCGTCGAAGAACATCACGCCGAAACGCGAGAACAGGATGTCAAACGCCCCTTCCGGCAGCTCTGCGCTGCTGGCGTCGGCCACCTGAAACAGAACCGGCGTATCGGGTCGCGCAAGCGCGCGCGCTCGGTCAATCAGCGGTTCCGATATGTCCACGCCCAGCACTTGGCCCTCCGCGCCAACGCGGGCTGCCAGAGCCAGACTCGACGCGCCCGCGCCGCAGCCGATGTCCAGCACGCGCTCGCCCGTCGCGGGCGCGGCGGCTTCTATCGCGGCCTGGCCGAACGCCGCTACCAGAGCGTCGAGCCGGGCCTGGTTGGCGACCCAGCGCTCCCCGCTTTGACCATTCCAGTCACCCACGTGATCAGCACTTTGCTTTGCCATGTCATCTCCTCGACTCGACGATCCGTCCTTCGCCGCGCCGATCTACGCCAACCTTTTCGAAGGCGACGGCGCAACGAGAGAGGGGAATCTGTGCTCTCAAACAACCATCGACTGCTGGGCGAAGATACCCGCCATTGCGCCCTGCGAGGATGCCTGGGTGACCGAGGGCAAGAAGGGCGTGGCGAGGTCGCCGGCGGCGTAGATGCCGGGCATGCTGGTTTGGCGGCGCTCGTCGACTTTGAGGACGATGCCGGTGGGCGTATCGACCGTGGCGAGGCCCAGTGATTCATGCAGGCTGGCGGACGGCTTGTTGCGCGGATGGGCGAACAGGACGTCGACCGCGACGTTGCGACCGGTATCGAGATTGACGGTGATGATATGGCCCTTCTGATGAGCGATCTCGACGATCCGGCCATCGACAAGAGGTATGTTGCGGCGCGCCAGATCGGCCTGGATATCGGGCGCAATGTCATGACCATCGGCGAAGACAGTCAACTTGTCAGTCCAATCGCGGAACAGCCTGGCCGACTGGTACGACTGCGGGCTGGACCAGACGAGGCCCCAATGCTGGCCGGCGACTTCAAAGCCGTCGCAATAGGGGCAGGGCACGATGGACGTGCCCCAGCTTTCGGCAAAGCCCGGAACATCAGGCATCTGGTCGG
>NZ_JBMRBK010000049.1:0-33259 GCF_057351765.1 Trinickia sp.
CACGGGGCTGGCGGGACCGGCGCAAATGACGCTCGGCCGCGACGGCGCACTCTACGTCACCGAATCTGCCGCGGGCGACCTTGCGAGGATCGACCTCGCGACGGGCAACAAGCGTGTGGTGGCCAGCCAGCTCGCGCTGCCCGAAGGCGTTGCTCAAACGCCCTGGGGCACCTTCGTCGTTGCGGAAGCGGGCGCGGGCCGCCTGAGCGAAATCGACCCCATCACGCAAAAGCGTCGCATCGTGGCCGATCAATTGCCCATCGGCCTGCCCGGTGCCCCGGGCATGCCGCCCCCCTACGTGGCGACAGGCGTCGACGTCGGTACCGATGGCACGGTTTACTTCAGTGCGAATCGCAACAACGCGATCTACCGCGTGCGGCCGCGGTGAACATGCGCGCAACGCAATCCCTTGTTCATCGCGGACCCTCGCGAACGAACCTTGCTGACGATCATCGCATCGACGTGGCGGCGTTCGGCGAGCGACAACTCGATGATGTCGGGTTGTCGAAGGGGCCCGCGCCGGACGACGCGACCTCCGGTACCTCCAGGCTGTTGTCGGCTATCACGCGTTGCCCCGACGGCGTCGCGCGCGAACGGCAGGTTCGCGCCGCGATTCGAGACGCAGGGTTCCAATGGCTGTGCTATTGGCGCATACACCGCATGGGCGGGAGCGTTCGACATGCCGCATGGTTCGACACGTATTCGCCCCCGGCCTGGCGTGCGTGTTTCGAGCGAAGCGGGTTCCTCAGCGGCGATCCTCGCATCGACCCGGCAAGCCGGTGCGACTGGCCATTTGCTTGGGACCTCGCTTCGCTTTGCGCGGACCGGCATGGCCGTCATGCCGATCCCGCGACCCGGCGTTTCAGCGAGAGCGCGGCGCGGGCCGGCGTGCGCAGCGGCGTGACGATCGGACTTCCCACCGGCAAGACGTTCCAGCGGGCGATCGTCACCTTGTCGAGCGCGCGAGCCGATCGACGCTGGATCACCGATAAAGCGATCGGCGAAGCCCATGCGGTCGCCCTTGCCATGCATGAGTTCGTCGAACCACGGCTACGGCATCTGATTTCAGATCCGGAAGCCGGCATGTTGAATGACGTGCAGCATGCTGTGCTGCGCTTCGTCTCACAGGGAATCAGCAATCGGGAAATTGCCGAGCGCTTATCGATATCGACTCACGTCGTGGCGTACCACTTGGAGCAGTTGGAACGCAGATACGCCGCCCGGAATCGGGTCCAGCTTGCGTATATGGCGGGCCGGATTCTGCATGAGTAACTCACGGGTCCTCGCGGGCGTGCGTGGCGAACGGGTCCAGCCATTCACCAGGGGCATGGCGAACGGCTGCACTGCGCAGCACCGGTGACCTCCTCTGCGCTTCAGCAATCGGGAGGGCGGTATGTCATACGACGCACTCGATGACGAGCGGGCGAGTGTGCTGTCGCCAAGCGAGTTCGACGCCTGTACCGGGTTTCAAGCGCCCGTGAGGGCCTCGCAGGTCCCATGCTGCGCGCCCCGGATCCATTATGTGGATGAATCCGCGGTCGAGCCGATGCTGCGCAGCGATGAGCTCGGCAGCGAGACGCGCCTCGCCGCTGAATTTGGCGCGGCGGCCGACCTCGGCGAACTGACGCGTCTGGTCGGCAGTGTCGTGCACGTACTAGGTTTCCGTCGTCTCGCTTATCTGACAGTGAGGACCGACGCCCACGGCCGAGTCGATCGCATCTATCTGCTGCGCAACGCTTTCGCGCCGAGCCTCATGCAACGCATGGTGCGTACGGGCATGCTCGAACGCAACGCGCGTCTGCGCACGGTGCTGACCAGCCAGCTGCCGCAGCGATGGGAGCTGAAGACGTTGATGCGCACATCCGGTGCGAGCCAGTTTGCCGACGAGGACCGACAGCTCCTCCATGAAATGCGCGAGAAGGGTTTCCTGAGTGGTCTGGCCTTTGGCTTGCCGATTTCCAATACGTCGATGCGTTCGATCCTCATCCTTGCGTCGCAGCGCGAGAGCGCAGCCGACTGGCTCACCGAGGATGTCATCGTTCAATGCCTGACGTTCGGTTCGTCGCTGCATCAGCGTTGCGCGGCTTATCTGCGCGCGGCCCAACGGCAGGAGGCGTTCGGTCTGCTCTCGCCGCTGCATCAGCAAATCCTGGATTGGCTGGTGCTCGGACTGACGGACAAGGAGATTGCCGCCAGGCTCGATATGAGCGCCCACACCGTCGACTATCACCTGCGCCAGCTCAAGGAGCGATATGGCGCACGCGATCGCAGCCACCTGGCATTCATGGCCGGTAGCCGCGATTGGAGATGAGGAAGTCGCGTCCCGTTGGGCAGCGGTCAGGTCACTGAGCTTGCGCAGCCAGCGGCGCCTGCATGCCGAGCCATGCGATCAACTGCGCGATCAGTTCGTCGCTCGCGGCGGACAGCGCTCCGACGCCGCCCGCGGCGCTCGACGTCCTCGCGGGCGCGCGGGCGGTGAACGTGCGTTGCGCGAGGACCTTGCCACCGCGGGCCAACGTCGCGCGCGCGGTGACGGCGCCATGACTCTGGTCCTCGCCATCGAAATCCTGCTCGAACTGGTCGAGCTCGACGGTGAGAAGCGGCGCGCTCGCCGTTTCGTCGCCGGAGAGCACGGCGCCTTGCGCGGCAAGCGCGCTGCGCAAGCGCTGCGTGAGCAACTGCGGGGGCGCCATCGTCCAGTGGCTGTGCGCATAGGACGCGGTCTGGCGCGGATCGACGTAGTTCATCCGGTAGAGGATCGCGTCGCTGTCGAGCGCCCGCGGCGAGCGCACTTCGAACATTCTCACCGCGGGCAACGGGACCACCGAGGGATGCGTCTTGGGCGCGGGCCCGAGGTCGTAGCGGATATCCGATACGGCTGCCGGAGTGCCCAGCGTGCATGCCGCAAGCAGCATCGCCCCCAACGCGGCAAGCGTTGCCGACGCATAGTGCGCACGCATGAAGATGCGCCCCGCGCGGGTATCCAAAGTCGATTCCATCGAACGTGTGATACGTGACATAGATCGTTTCCTTTCCTTCCCTTCTTTCTCGAACCCGGGTCCTCAGCGCGAGGCGGCAGCCCCTTTGGGCCATGCGAAACCGCGCTCGCCCGGTCCTGGCGTAGCGGCACCGACGCCGAACAGCACACTGCGCGGGCTCGTGCCGAAGACCGTTGCCGCATGGTCGATCGAGCGCGCGGCGCCGCCGACGTCGGCCGCGAGTGCATTCACGCGCGGCAACGTGTCGTACTCGATGCGCGCCGACATGGCTTCGATCGACGCGTCCATCTGCGCAACGGCCGCGCCCGCACGATCGGCCGCCGCCCCCATTTTGTCGAGATTCGCGTAAAGCGGCCCGTGCGGCGCACCGAGCGTGCTCATCAATGTTTCGGCCGATGCGAGCGTGCGCCTCGTCTGCGCGAGCGTGTCCGGCAATTGCTTCGCCGCGGGCGCGGCCTGCGAAGCGAGCACCGTCAACGCGTCCGCTGCGTGCTGCACGCTCGCGGCGGTTGCCATCAATTGAGCCTGCGTCTCGGGAGAAAGCATTGCGTCCGCACGCGTCGCGACGCTTTCGAGCTCGCCCAGCAAGGCATCGCCGCGCCGTTGCAATTGATCGAGCAGTCCGGGCCGCAACTGCAACTGCGCGACATGCTTCGACGAAGACGGCAGCGGCCCCTGGTCGCCCCCGGTGTCGTCGAGTTGGACGAACGCGAGCCCCGTCACGCCCTGCAAGGCGAGGCTGCCGAATGTCGAGCGCGTCATGGGCGTGCTCTTGTCCACGAGAATCCGGATCACGATCTGCCCGGGATGAGCGGGGTCGAAGCGGATCCACTGCACTTTGCCCACATCGAGGCCGCGATAGCGGACCGGGGCATCGGTCGTGAGTCCCGTCACGCTCGTACGCGATACGAGATCGTAGGGGATGCGCACCGCGCGATCGAAGTTGAACCAGAAAACCGCGAGCACGATCGTCACGGTCAGTCCGATCGCGAACACCCCGGTCCAGAACGCATGCGACTTGTTTTCCATTCGCGTATTCCTTGAAGCTCAAAGTCGCGAGGCGCCGCGCCGGCGCCTCACAGGGGCACTTCGGCCGACGCGGCCTCGAGTGCGGCCGGCGGCAGCTTGGCCCGGCGCTCGGGCGGCAGGGCCTGCAGCGCGCGCCGCCCGCGGCGGCCGAGGAAGAACTCGCGGATGAACGGATGATCGACGCCCGCCGCCTCTTCGATGGGCGCCGCCACGAGGACCTTGCGATCGGCGAGGACGGCCACACGCGTCGAGATCGCGGCCATGGTGTCGAGATCGTGCGTCACCATGACGACAGTGAGCCCGAGCGCGCGGTGCAGGGTCGCGATCAGCTCGACGAACTCTTCGGACGACTGGGGATCGAGGCCCGCTGTCGGTTCGTCGAGAAACAGCAGCTCCGGCTCGAGCGCGAGCGCGCGTGCAATGCCCACGCGCTTGATCATTCCGCCCGAGAGCGCGGCCGGCATTTTCGAGGCGTGCTTGCAAGGCAGTCCCACCATCTCCAGCTTGAGCATCACGAAGTCGTGCAACAGCTTGCGCGGCACCCGGCCGAGCTCGCGCAGCGGCTGAGCGACGTTATCGAACACGGACAGCGACGAAAAGAGCGCACCCTGCTGAAAAAGCATCCCGAGGCGGCTGCGCATGAGCTTCGCCGTTTTCGCATCGACCTTCGTCGTGTCTTCGCCGAAAAGCAGAATGGAGCCTGAGCTTGGCGCCTCGAGACCGAGGATCTGCCGCACGAGCGTCGTCTTGCCGGAGCCCGAGCCCCCGACGATCGAGACGATTTCGCCACGCCGTACCGCGAAATCGAGGTGCTCGTGCACGATGTTGCTGCCGTAGCGCTTGGTGAGATCGCGCACGTCGATGACCGTCTCCGCAATGGCCGGCGGCGGGCGGTCGCGTACGGCGGCGGAAAGCGGCGCGGTCATGGGCTCTTCAGATCCCTACGTTCTGAAACATGATGGCGAAGATGGCATCGGCCAGAATCACGACCGTGATCGACGACACGACGGATGACGTCGTGCCGGTGCCGAGGCTCTGCGAATTCGGCTGGATGCGAAAGCCGAAATGGCACGCGACGAGCGCAATCAGGATACCGAACGCCACCCCCTTGCCGAGGCCGATGTAAAGATTCACGATCGGCACGACCTTCGGCAAGGCGCGCACGAAATAGCTGATGTCGATGCCGAGCACGAATTGCGCCGAAAGCGCGCCGCCGGCCAGCGCGACCAGGTCGGTCCACATCACGAGCAGCGGCATGGCCACGCCGAGCGCCACGACGCGCGGCAAAATCAACCGCAGCCCATGCGGGATGCCCATGACGCGCATGGCGTCGAGCTCCTCCGTCACGCGCATGACGCCGATTTGCGCCGTGATCGCCGACCCTGATCGGCCCGCGACGAGGATCGCCGCGAGCACCGGCCCGAGTTCGCGAATCACCGCCAGCCCGAGAATGTTGACGATGAACTGATTGGCGCCAAAAAGCCGAAGCTGCTGCGCCGAGAGGTAGCTGAGCACGATGCCGATCAGGAACGCCACGAGTGCGGTGATCGGCAGCGCGCGTGTGCCCGCGTGATAGATATTGGCCGAGATCTCGGTCCACGGGGCGCTCGACGGACGGCGCACGATCGAGAGCAGATCGAGTATCACGCGGCCGAACATCGTCACGCCGCCCTGGACATGCTCGGCGAACGTGAAGATCGCTTCGCCGAGCGCCGTGACCGGACCGATGCGCTCCACGCGCTCGGGCTCCTCGCGCTGTTTCTCGAGCAACGCGATGCGCGCGAAAATGTCGCGTTGCGTCTCGGTCAGCGTGAGCCCGTCCGGCATTTTGCGTCCCCAGACGCTCCAGAGCGCCTGCGCACCGACGTGGTCCATCCGTGCGATCTCCGACAAATCCCACTGCGCCGACGTGTTCCCCATCAGGCCGACCAGGCGGGTGGTCGCACCGGCGCGGGCCCGGTCGCGCGCGAGCGCCAGCGCGGTCCATTGGCCCGACAGACGCACGAGCGGACCGGCGCTGCCGGCCGTGACCTGCAACCCGGGCGGAGTATCGAAGTCCAAGGACGACACGCTCCTTTCGCGATGGTGAGCGGCCATTGTAGCCAGCCACAGGGGCAAGCGCACCGTTCGCGTCGCCCGACGCCGCGCTCCCTATGATGCCGCTCGATGCCGCTCGATGCCATTAGCCGCCTCACGCGAATGACAGGCCCTACAATACGCGTCATGACCGATACCCATTTCGACGCGTCGACCTCGACGCCCTCGGGCGAGCCCCGCCCAAATGAATCGCGCATCGATCGGGAGCGCGCCGTGGCGCTCAGCCGCGGCGTGTCCTCGCCGATGCTCGAGATCGTCGACGAAACGGCCTCGACCAATACGGATCTGATGCAGCGCATGAAAGCGATGCCGCGCGAGGGGGCCGCGGCCGGCGTGCACGTGGTGCGCGCAGCTTACCGGCAAACGGCCGGGCGCGGGCGACAAGGTCGTAGCTGGCAGGCGGAACCGGGCCACGCACTGATGTTCTCCGTGGGCTGCATCGTGCCGAGGCCCCTCTCCGGGCTCGCGGGTTTGAGCCTGGCCGTTGGCGCCGCGCTCGTCGAACGACTGCGCGCGTTGCCCGGGCTGGCGGCCGGCGACGCGGCGCGCATCGGCCTCAAATGGCCCAACGACCTGCTGCTCGACGGCGGCAAGCTCGCGGGCATTCTCGTCGAAACGGCCTGGAGCACGGCCGCGGCAACCGCAGCCGTGATCGGCGTGGGCATCAACGTTCGCAGCGACCCCGCGCTCGATGCCGAGCTCGCCGCAGCGGCAGCCGCCTTGCCCGAGCAGGCTCGGCCGACGCCTCCCGCGGCGCTCTCGCAGATTCTGCCGGACGCGGACCTCACGCTGACGCTTGCCGCCGCCCTGGCGGGGCTCTCCGCCATGCTCGACACGTTTTCCAGCGAGGGTTTCGCGGGCTTTCGCGCGCGCTGGAGCGCCTGCCACGCCTACGCGGGGCGCGAGGTCGTGCTGCTCGAAAACGGCGAACCGTTCGCGCGCGGCACGGCACTCGGCGTGGACGACGCCGGCCAGTTGCTGCTCGAAACGGCCGACGGCATCCGGGCCATCGCGACCGGCGATGTCTCGCTGCGTCTCGCACCATCGACACCATGACACGCGCGCCCTTTCTGCTGGTCGACGCAGGGAACAGCCGCGTCAAATGGGCGTTGACCACGGTTGATGGGACGATGTTGGAAACCGGGGTATTCGGGCACGCGAGCGCTGCGCAGGCGCAATCGGATCAGCCTGTCCCCACGGAACCGGCGTGGCAGTCGTCGTCGCTGCGTCCTTCGGGGGCATGGATATCGAACGTGGCGGGCGCCGCCGCGGGAGAACGTCTGGACGCGCTGATCGACGCCGCTTGGCCGGGCCTGCCGCGCACGACGATCCGCGCATTGGCGCATCAGTGCGGCGTCACGAACGGCTATCGGGAACCGGCGCGCCTGGGCAGCGACCGCTGGGCGGCGATGATCGGCGCGCGCGCGGCCTTTCCCGGCGAAGATCTGCTGATCGCAACGCTCGGGACTGCGACGACGCTCGAGGCGCTGCGCGCGGACGGCATGTTCACGGGAGGCCTCATTGCGCCGGGTTGGTCGTTGATGATGCGCTCGCTGGGCGAACACACGGCGCAACTACCGATACTCGCGGCCCATTCCGTACAGGAGCCGTCCAGGTCCAGCACGGCTCACGCTCGCGAGTGGTTCGCGACGGACACGCCGCAGGCCATTTCGGCGGGCTCGCTGCTGGCGCAGACGGCACTCGTCGAGCGTGCCTGGCACGAACTCGCGCGCGCCTGGAACGCGCCGGTGCGGCTCGTGCTCGGCGGAGGCGCAGCCGATACGATCGCGCGCGCGCTGAACGTGCCATGCACGCGCCGCGATTCGCTGGTGCTGTCGGGGCTGGCGCTCATTGCGGCCGAGGGTTCCGCATAGGAGAAAGTTAGGAGAAAGCCGAGCGCGCGCGGTGCGGGCACGCTAGGAGCCTGCGGCTTTTGCGATCGTTCAAATTCGACTACGAGGGAGACAGGCAATGTTGCGCTGGTTGATCGTCATTCTTTTACTAGCCAATGTGCTCGCCTTTGGCTTCGCGAGCGGCATGCTCGGCCGCCTGCCGGCATCCGGGCCGCTCGAGCCCGGCCACCTGAACCGGCAGGTTCACCCCGAATGGCTGCAGGCGCATCCGATCACGGCCGCCGACGCGGGCGAGCAAGCCGTTGTCGGAACCCCTGCACCGGCGCCGCTGGTTGCGGCGACGCCGCTCGGGCGATGACGTGTGTGATTCGCTTGTGGTCGTTTGCTGCGGTCGGCAGCGCGACACGAGCCAGATGTACTGGAAACGACTGCCGGACTACGCGCCGGATTGCGCGCGGACCCTCGTCAACAGCGCTGTGGTCGAGCGGTCGTGCTCGAACGGGATCGCCAGCGCACGCCCTCCCCAGCCGCGCACGAGCGCCGATTCGGGTAGCGTGTCCATGTCGTAATCGCCGCCCTTCACCAGGATGTCGGGATGCAGCGCCGCGATCAGATCGATCGGCGTTTTTTCCTCGAACGTCACGACCCAGTCCACGCTTTCGAGCGCGGCCAGCAAAGCCATGCGGTCGACTTCCCGATTGATCGGGCGATCGTCGCCCTTGCCGAGCATGCGGACCGATGCATCGCTGTTCACGCCGACGATGAGGCACGCGCCAAGCGCCTTCGCTTGCGCGAGATAGGTCACGTGGCCGCGATGAAGAATGTCGAAGACGCCGTTCGTGAATACCACGGGCGCCGCCAGCGTCGCGCGGCGCGCGGCCAGTGCCTCACGCGTGACGATCTTGCGCTCGAAGAAAGCGCTCATCAGGCCGGTTGCTGCTCGGCCGAGCCTTGTTGCGACTGCAAACGCGCCGCGACTTCCTTGCGATAGCGATTGAGGTCCTGCGCCGTCGTGAACGTGCGTTCGAACAGGATCGACAGATTGTGCAGGATGCGCTCGACGACCTTCTTCTCCCAGCCGTCGTCGAAACGGATCTGCTCGTCGAGCCAGCGCTCGAGCCATTCGGGATCGGGAAGACGCGATTGGATCGTGTCGCGCGGGAACAGGTCGCGATTGACGTGCAGGTTGGTCGGGTGCAGCGGCTTTTCGGTGCGGCGGGCCGACGCCATCAGCACGCCGATCTTGGCGAATGCGGCACGTGCCACGTCGCCGCAATTGGTGAGCGCCTTTTTCATATACCGCAAGTACGCACCGCCATGACGCGCCTCGTCACGCGAGATGGTCTCGTAGATGTGCTTGATGACGGGCTCGGTATGCCACTCGGCCGCGCGGCGATACCAGTGATTGAGGCGAATCTCGCCGCAAAAGTGCAGCATCAGCGTTTCCAGCGGCGGCGCGGGATCGAACTGGAATCGCACGGCATGCAGCTCTTCCTCGCTCGGTACCAGTTCGGGGCGGAAACGCCGCAGGTATTCCATTAGAACGAGCGAATGCTTTTGCTCCTCGAAGAACCACACGCTCATGAAAGCCGAAAAATCGCTGTCGTGATGATTGTCGCGCAGGAACATCTCGGTCGCGGGCAGCGCCGACCACTCGGTGATCGCGTTCATCTTGATCGTGGCCGCCTGCTCGTCGGTCAGCAACGAGGCATCGAACGTGTCCCAGGGGATGTCCTTTTCCATGTCCCATCGAACCGATTCGAGCGATTTATAAAGTTCCGGATAAAGCATGGTGTTCATCTTCCCACCCCTCGTCTGCCCATTGCGACTCGTCAGTCGTCCACTCAACTATTGCTGCAAATGCACCAATGAGCACATCGAAGCAGCCAAATTCACTATTTTACGCGGTAATGTTGGCCGATCGTTGATCGAGCTCAAGTCACGAGCCCACGGTATCGGCCCGGCAGTCCGCCCGCCAGGACGGCCTATCGACGCCCGTCGATGTCGGCCGCCGGATGTCGAGCGGGGCATCGCCCTGGCGCCGAGCCTTTCCTTTCGTGTACCCGGCGGACGGCGGCTCAACGGACTGCCGCGATCATGGTTTTCGGTATCGCCCACAAGATCGAAAGCTTTGGAATGATAGCATGGCGCCGCCCGCCAGCGGGGCATTTGGAGGCCGCCCCGACGCGATCCCGGCCTCCGCGCAAACCGTCGCATCCACACGATGCGGATCGCGCTCAACGCGCAGCGTCGCCGCTTTCGTGCATCGGCGCGTTCGCAGGCGGTGGGCTCGCACGCACGCCGCGGTGATTCGCGGCCGCAATCCACGCGCGCAATTGCTCGCTATGGGCCAGGGTGTCGCGGTAGCCGAGCTCGAGCAGCTCGCTCGCGAATTCGGCCTCGAAAAGCAGGTAGCTCGCGAACGACGCGCCGGCAGCGCGATTGCCCCCTACGGCGCCGAGCAGTCCACGCACGGTCAGCGGCAGCCGCTTCAAATGCCGTGCGGCGAGCAACTCGATGCGCTCGGACGGCGCGATGGCAAGTACCTCGATATGGCGCCATCCGCTCGCAGGCTCGATCTGATGCGGCAGGTGAAGAATCATCCGGTTGATGTGCTCGATACGCTCGATATCGGCACCGATCGAATCGAGAAACACGCTGGCCATCACCTGCTGGCCGATCTGCGCCAGCGTCGGATAGCCGGTCGCCGCACCTGGTGCAACCGGCACTTCGGGCCGCGGCGCGGCGGCGCCGAGCACGATGATGCGCTCGGCGCCGAAATGGATGGCCGGGCTGAGCGGTGCGATCTGGCGAATCGATCCGTCGCCGAAATACTCGATGCGCCCATCGAGCGGCAACGGGACGGCCGGAAAAAGGAATGGAATAGCCGAAGACGCGAGCAGATGCTCGGGGCCGAGCTTCACCATGGCCGCCGAGCGCTGCGCGCGCCGCCACTGTTGGATCGGCTCGGCGGCCTGGTAAAAAGTCAGATGCCGCCCGCTCGAATAACTGAGCGCGGAGATCGACAGCGCATGCAGCGCGCGCGATTCGAGCGCGGCGCCGATGCGCGAGAAGTCGAGTCCGTGGGCCAAAAGCTCGGCGAGCGGGCTGTTGTCGAAGAGCCCCCGCGGCGCTTGATGAACCGCCCAACCGATGCTCATCGCCGCGAGCCAGCGCGCGCCGGCCGCGGCGACGCCCCGCCAGTCCGTCCGATAGACCTGCCGGGCGCTGATATGGGACCAGAAATCGACGAGCCGCTCGACCCCTTCGGCAAAATCGTCGGCATGGCTCGCTATGGAAGCCGCATTGATGGCACCGGCCGAGGTGCCGCAAACGACTGGAAACGCGATCGTGCGCCGATCGGGATCGACCTCGCGCGTAAGCTCGGCCAACGCCTTCAGCGCGCCCGCCTGATAGGCGGCTCGCGCGCCGCCTCCCATCAAAACGAGCGCGAGCCGCACGGCGCCTCCTTGCCGAGCGCCCCATGCACGCCCATCGATGCGTTCCGTCCGCCTGCTATTGCCACGTCAACCGCCTTCCCGCCATTCGGCCCGCCGTTGGGTCTCTCATTAGCGGGTTTATCGGCTTGTTCTCTCACTTCTTTACCGGCGCTTTCATGCAGCTCCTGCAAGTCGTGCGCCGCGTTACCCCACGCGCGCCTCGTACGGTCCCGCGAGCGTCTACTTTTCGTTCGCCGAAGCGGGGGCGCCGCCGGCCGGTTTGCGCGTCGAGCTCCGCTTGGCCGAACTCTTCGCGCCTGTCTTCGCCGAGCCGCCGGTCGCCGTCTTGCGTGCACCGGCCGCCGCATCGCCCGGGCCGTCGGGCTTCGCGTCCGGCGCCGCGCCGGGCTGCGACACCGCGAACGATGCGAGCTGATTGAACTGAGACTGCAGCATGTTCCACCAGGCCGTCGGGTCGAATGCGCCGGCATCGCTCGCTGCCTCGTCCTCCTTCGCACCCGCGCTTTCCTCGCGCGGTGCGCTGCCGGCGCCCGAGGGCTTTGTCGATGCCGCCGATGCGGCCGATGCTTCGCCGGCCGCGGGCTGCGTCATCGACGCCTGCGCAAACGCGCCGAACGCGCGCAGCGTGGAGAGCGTGGCGCGCTGCACCTCGAGGCCCTGAATCGCGGACTGCAGCATGTTCAGATTGAGCTTGAGCCACTGTTCGACGGCACGCAGATCGGTGATGCGTTTATCGAGCTCTTCGACGTTCGTGAGCGGCGTCATCATGTCCGACATCGCCGAAAGCGGCGAAGGAAAGCCCTGCGCAGTACCCGGCTGCGTGCCGGGAAACGCCGAGCCGAACGGGGTGAGGCGCATCATGCTCCACATCTTGTCGAGCATCTCGGCGGGCGGAAAACCCGGGAACCCGGGAAACGGCTGGTCGCCTTGGTTATCGGTCATTTGCGTCTAGCCTCTCAACGTCTATCGGTTATCGGGACGCGCCCCGCGCGCCGCCATCAGTGTAGGCTGCTTGTCTGCCGCATGCATCGGGCGAAACCCGGCGCGGCAAACACGACGGCAGCCAGAACGCCGGATCAAGCCGCGGCAGCGGCATCGAGCGGCGCGACGGATTGCTCGATCGCGCCGAAGATCGAGCGGCCCGGCTCGTCGAACATCTCGATTCTGACCGTGTCGCCATATCGCATGAACTCGGTGACAGGGGCGCCGTCGGCAATCGTCTCCAGGCAGCGTTTCTCGGCGATACAGCAATATCCGCGCTGGGCATCCTTGTTCGATACCGTGCCCGAGCCCACGATCGCGCCCGCTCGCAGGTTACGCGTTTTCGTCGCGTGCGCAATCAACTGCCCGAAGTGAAACACCATGTCGGTGCCCGCGTCGGGCTGTCCTACCTTCTTGCCGTTCCAATGCACGATCATCGGCAGATGCAGCCGTCCCTCGCGCCAATGTTGGCCAAGCTCGTCGGGCGTCACGGCCACGGGCGAAAACGAAGTGGCCGGCTTGCTTTGAAAGAAGCCGAATCCTTTCGCTAGCTCGGGGGAAATCAGATTGCGCAGCGACACATCGTTCGCGAGCATCACGAGTCGCACCGCGCGCAGCGCGGCGTCGGGGGCGGTACCCATGGGCACATCGCCGGTGACGACGGCCACCTCGGCCTCGAAGTCGATACCGAACGACTCCGACGGACACACGATGTCGTCGCAAGGCCCCAGCAAATCGTCGCTGCCGCCTTGATACATCAGCGGGTCGGTCCAGAACTCGGGCGGCATCTCCGCACCGCGTGCGCGGCGCACGAGTTCCACGTGATTCACGTAGGCGGAAGCGTCGGCCCATTGATAGGCGCGCGGCAGCGGTGCCATGCAGTCTTTCGGCTCGAACGCGAAAGTGTTGCGCGCACGGCCCTGATTGAGGGCGTCGTAACGCTCGGCAAGCTGCGGCGCGTAAAACGGCCAGTCGTCGAGCGCGCGCTGCAGCGTGGGCGCAATGGCGTCGGCAATCGAGGCCGTGCGCAGATCGCGCGAGACGACGATCAATTGACCGTCGCGCGAACCGTCCTTGAGCGTGGCAAGTTTCATGAGTGGATGGAAATCGTTGTAGTGACGATGGAGGAAATCTATTTTACGATGGTGAATCCGCAACGGCGCCTTATCGTCCAGCGTCCCTATCGTCCTGATCGCTCCGATCATGCGCCGCACAGGTTTCAGGCCATATGTCCGCTCCCTCGATCATCCCTGAAGATTCCAATGCGCGCACGGCCGCGTCCGGCGGTCAGAACCACTCCGGCGATCCGCCCGACGATACGCCCGAGACCGAAGAGAAGGCGCGTGCCGGAATTCAATCGATCGAAGTCGGCTTCCGGCTGCTCGACGTGCTGACGCAGGCGCCCCGCGCGATGATGCTGCGCGACCTTGCGAGCCGCGCGCAAATGAGTCCGGCGAAGGCCCACCGCTATCTGGTGAGCTTCGTGCGACTGGGCGTCGTCGCACAGGATCCGCTCACGGGACGCTACGAACTCGGCGGCTTCGCGCTGCAAATGGGGCTCGCGCGGCTTGCCCGCATCGACGGCGTGAAGCTCGCGCGCATCGCGCTGGCCGAGCTTCACGAAGCGCTCGACGCGACGCTGGGCATCGCCGTCTGGGGTAATCTGGGGCCGACGGTCGTGCACTGGATCGAATCGAGTCGGCCCGCCAAGGCCGCGCTGAAGCTCGGCGATGTCATGCCGCTGATCGGCTCGGCCACGGGCCTGCTTTTCGCTGCATATTTGCCGCGCGGCAAAGCGGAGCGGCTCATCGAGCGCGAACTATCCGTTGCGCGGCGCTCACCCCACGGTTCGGGGCCGCGCACGCGCGAGGAGCTCGAGCGCTTGCTGGCCGATGTACGAACGCATGGCGGGGCGCGCGTCGAAGGGTTGCTGCTGCCTACGATCGATGCGTTTTGCATGCCCGTGTTCGATTCGACGGGCGGGCTCGCTCTCGGGCTCATTGCGCTCGGCCACGAAGGCACTTTCGACATTTCGTGGCAGGGCCAGATTGCTTCCGCGCTGCGAAGCTGCGCGCACAGGCTCTCGTACGAGCTCGGGTACAGCGCCGAGCCGCGGTAGTCGCAACCGCCGGAACACGTTGCGGCGAATGCCGGTCGAACGGGACCTCGGGATGCGCCGAAGCGTCGTTCTGCACGCTAAAGCCTGCATTGCGCCGCACCTCGTTTCATCTGACTTTTGCGCTGGATCGCCATGCCACTCAGTTACGCCGCCGATTCGTCCCAAGCGCTGCCGGGCGCCGCGACGCTGCCGTCGCGGCCATGGCGCTGGGGCCTCGTGGCGGCCGGCGTCGTGCTGGCGCATGCCATGGCCGCGCTCTGGCTCGTCCGCCATCGCGATGCGTTTGCGCCCGATATCGCGAAGCCGCCCGTCGAGGTCGCACTCCTTACGCCCGAGCGCATCGCGCGTGAGCCGGCTCCCGGTGCCACGCGCACACCGGCGGCGCCGCGCGCAGCGCGTGTTCGGCGCGAAAAAGCACCGCAGCACGTGCTGCAGTCCATCGCGCCAGACGCACCGCGAGCCGCCGCGCAGAGTCCGAGCGCGGACGCCGCCACCGCGGCGAGCACGAGACAGGGCAACGCATCGGCAACGACTGCGGCCGGCGGCGCGTCGGCCGACGGCGCCGGCACGGCACAGGACAAAGCGGTCGGAGTGAAATTTTCGGTGCCGCCGTCGGGCAATCTGAACTACGACACGTTTTACAACGGCGTGCAAAACGCGCCTGGCACGATCCAGTGGACGAGCGATGCCACCGGCTATCAGATAGTGGTCTCCGTGCCTCTGCCGTTCGTCGGCACGTTCACTTATGCCAGCGAGGGGCGCATCGATGCCTTCGGGCTCGCGCCGGAGCGCTATGTCGAGCGTCGCGGCCGACGCCCGGAGCAAGTGACCACTTTCGATCGCACGGCCCACCGCATCGCTTTCACGCGCACGAGCGCAACACTGGCGTTGCCCGACGGCGCGCAGGACCGCTTCAGCATGGTGATGCAGCTCGCCAGTCTCGTGCGCGGCAATCCCGATGCTTACCGGCCGGGCGTGACACGCAATTTCTATGTAGCCGACGACGATAGCGGCGAAACCTGGCCGATCGAGACAGTCGGCGACGAAACCGTGCGTACCGCCGCCGGTTACATCGGCGCGCGGCACTTCACCCGGGCGCCTCGGCACGCCGGCGACATGCGCCGCATCGATGTCTGGCTCGCGCCTGCGCTCGGCTGGTTGCCGGCAAGAATTACGCAGACTGAACCGAACGGTACGCGGATCGAACTCGTCTGGCGGGGCCCGCTCGCCGCGCCGGGCGCGGAAAATGCATCCGCACAGATGACGACGGGCGAGCGGCCCGACGTTGTGCCGGTACCAGTTCCGACACGCGAAGAACCCTAAACCGGCGGCCTGAGCAGCCGCGGAAGGGCGCATCCGAGTAGTGTGGTCGGGCCCACGTTGCACGCCTCGAATGTCCCTTCGCCGCTCGAACGTTTTGTATGACCGGGGTCTAACTTTCAGGTCCGCGACGCTTTGTTTCGAATTCGATGTATGTTTCTTGCACGGTTTAAGCGTCGTTTAAGACCCACCCCTTGAAATTCCATACACAACGCTCCAATTACAGGGCGGAAAGCGGCCAGGAGCCAAACGGAATAAGGAGTGTCGCCATGCAAATGATCTACAACAGCCCTAATTATTGTGTCGTCGAGTTCGCGCCGCAGGCCGGCCACCTCGCGATGAACGCGGGCGGCTACGAAATCGTAGACAAGAACACGCAGCGCGAGATCTTCATCGACGGCGCGATGGCGGCACGTTTTCGCGAACACGTCCGCAAGCTGATCGAAGAGGAGCCTAGCCTCGACGAAGTGGACGAGTTCCTCGGTCAGTTCGACAGCCTGATGAACCAGCCCGTCGTGCTGCACTGACGTACGAGCGGAGCCGCGCCCGGGCAGCGCCGCTCCTCCCGTAACCTACTGCCAACCCCTGTCCGGCATCCGCCGGCGGGGGTTTCGTCTTTTTCGATCGCCACGGGCCCGCGCCGGCGGTGCCGGCGATGTCGAGCCGCAACCGCTACAATATCGGGCTCCCAACGTGCTCGGGCTCACGCCCCTTTAGCCATGACCTCGCAAGCCGCCCCATCCGTCGACACCGCCGCGGCCGGCGCAACGACCTATACGCGTGCCCACGCGCTGCCGGCACTGCTCGCATCGCGCATCCTCATTCTCGATGGGGCCATGGGTACGATGATCCAGCGCTACAAGCTCGACGAAGCGCGCTACCGCGGCGAGCGTTTCAAGGATTTCGAGCGCGACGTGAAAGGCAACAACGAGCTGCTTTCGATCACCCAGCCGCAGATCATCAGCGAAATCCACGAGCAGTATCTGGCGGCCGGGGCCGATATCGTCGAGACGAACACGTTCGGTGCCACAGCCATCGCGCAGGCCGACTACGGCATGGAAGCGCTCGCCCGAGAGATGAATCTGGCGTCGGCGCAACTCGCGCGGGCGGCCTGCGACAAATACTCGACGCCCGACAAACCGCGCTTCGTGGCCGGCGCGATCGGGCCGACGCCGAAGACGGCGAGCATCTCGCCCGACGTCAACGACCCGGCAGCGCGCAACGTGACGTTCGACGAACTGCGCGCCGCCTACTACGAGCAGGCGCAAGCGCTGCTCGAGGGCGGGGTCGATCTTTTTCTCGTCGAAACGATCTTCGACACGCTGAACGCGAAAGCCGCGCTCTTCGCGCTCGACGAATTGTTCGAAAACACCGGCGAGCGCTTGCCGATCATGATCTCGGGCACGGTAACCGATGCCTCGGGCCGCATTCTCTCGGGTCAGACGGTCGAAGCGTTCTGGAATTCGCTGCGGCACGCGAGGCCGCTTACGTTCGGTTTGAATTGCGCGCTCGGCGCCGCGTTGATGCGGCCTTACATCGCCGAGCTCGCGAAGCTTTGCGACGTCTACGTCTCGTGCTACCCGAACGCCGGACTGCCGAATCCCATGAGCGATACGGGCTTCGACGAGACACCGGCCGATACTTCGGGACTGCTGAAGGAATTCGCCGAAGCCGGGCTCGTCAATATCGCGGGCGGCTGCTGCGGAACGACGCCCGAGCATATCGCGGCGATCGCGAAGGCGCTTGCCGGCGTCAAACCGCGAACATGGGCCCACTATCGGGAGAAGGCCGAATGAGCATGACCGAGCACACGATGCGCCTTGCCGGCCTCGAACCGTTCAACGTCTCGACCGGCGCGCTTTTCATCAACGTCGGCGAGCGCACGAACGTCACGGGCTCGAAGGCATTCGCGCGCATGATCCTGAACGGCCAGTTCGACGAGGCGCTTGCGGTGGCGCGCCAGCAGGTCGAAAACGGCGCGCAAGTCATCGACATCAACATGGACGAGGCGATGCTCGATTCGAAAGCGGCGATGGTCCGCTTCCTGAATCTGATCGCCTCGGAGCCCGACATCGCGCGCGTGCCGATCATGATCGATTCCTCGAAGTGGGAGGTGATCGAAGCAGGCCTGAAGTGCGTGCAGGGCAAGGCCATCGTCAATTCGATCTCGATGAAAGAGGGCGAAGACGCCTTTCGCCATCACGCGCGTCTCATTCGCCGCTACGGGGCCGCGGCCGTCGTCATGGCCTTCGACGAACAAGGCCAGGCCGACACCTTCGAGCGCAAGACGCAAATCTGCGCACGCTCGTACCGGATCCTCGTCGATGAAGTGGGCTTCCCGCCCGAGGACATCATCTTCGATCCGAACATCTTCGCGGTGGCAACGGGCATCGAGGAGCACAACAACTACGCGGTCGACTTCATCCAGGCAACGCGCTGGATCAAGCAAAACCTGCCGTACGCGAAGGTGAGCGGCGGTGTGTCGAACGTGTCGTTCTCGTTTCGCGGCAACGATCCGGTGCGCGAAGCCATCCATACCGTGTTCCTCTACCACGCCATTCAGGCGGGCATGGACATGGGGATCGTCAATGCCGGTCAGCTCGGCGTGTATGCCGATCTCGACGCCGAGCTTCGCGAGCGTGTCGAGGATGTCATTCTGAATCGCCGCACCGATGCGACCGACCGGCTTCTCGAGATCGCCGATCGATTCAAGACCGGCGCCGCGAAGAAGGAAGAAAACCTCGAGTGGCGCAACCAGCCCGTCGAGGCACGCCTCGCACACGCACTCGTGCTCGGCATCACCACGTTCATCGTCGAAGACACGGAAGAGGCGCGCCAGAAAATCGACGCGGCGGGCGGACGCCCGATCAACGTGATCGAAGGCCCGCTCATGGACGGCATGAACATCGTCGGCGACCTGTTCGGGCAGGGCAAGATGTTCCTGCCGCAGGTCGTGAAATCGGCGCGTGTCATGAAGCAGGCCGTCGCGCATCTGATTCCGTTCATCGAAGCGGAAAAAAAGCTGCTGGCCGCAGCCGGCGGCGATGTGCGTGCGAAGGGCAAGATCGTCATCGCCACCGTCAAGGGCGATGTCCACGATATCGGCAAGAACATCGTTTCGGTCGTGCTTCAGTGCAATAACTTCGAAGTCGTGAACATGGGCGTCATGGTGCCGTGTAACGAGATCCTCGCGAAGGCGAAGGTCGAAGGCGCCGATATCGTCGGCTTGTCGGGACTTATTACGCCGAGCCTCGAAGAGATGGCCTATGTTGCGTCCGAAATGCAGCGCGACGAATATTTCCGCGTGAAGAAGATTCCGCTCTTGATCGGCGGCGCCACCACCTCGCGCGTGCATACCGCCGTCAAGATCGCGCCGCACTACGAAGGGCCCGTGGTCTACGTGCCCGACGCGTCGCGCTCGGTGTCGGTCGCCTCGAGCCTGCTCTCGGACGAAGGCGCAACCCGATATCTCGAAGAGATCAAGACGGAGTACGAGCGGATCAGGCAGCAGCACGCGAACCGAAAGACGCAGCCGCTCGTCACGCTCGCGGCGGCCCGCGCGAACAAGACGAAGATCGATTGGGCGCATTTCAAACCCGTCAAGCCCAGAGCCGCCGGGCGGCGCGTGGTCAAGAACTACGATCTGAACGAACTCGTCAATTACATCGATTGGGGCCCGTTCTTCCAGACCTGGGACCTTGCGGGACCCTACCCCGCGATCCTCAACGACGAGATCGTCGGCGAATCGGCGCGGCGCGTGTTCTCCGATGCGAAGACCATGCTCGCGCGGTTGATCCAGGGCCGTTGGCTCACCGCGAACGGCGTGCTGGCCCTGTTGCCGGCCAATACCGTCGGAGACGACGACATCGAGATCTATACCGACGACTCGCGCAGCGAAGTTGCGCTGACCTGGCGCAATCTGCGTCAGCAAAGCGTGCGGCCCGTCGTCGACGGCGTGATGCGGGCGAACCGTTCGCTTGCCGATTTCATTGCCCCGAAGGATTCGGGCATTGCCGACTACATCGGGCTTTTCGCGGTCACGGCCGGCATCGGCGTCGACGTCAAGGAAAAGCAGTTTCTCGCCGATCTCGACGACTACAGCGCGATCATGCTCAAGGCGCTCGCCGACCGCCTCGCGGAAGCGTTCGCCGAAGCGCTCCACGCGCGTGTGCGGCGCGACCTGTGGGGCTACGCGGCAAACGAGGCGCTCGACAACGAGGCGCTCATCGCCGAGCGCTATACCGGCATTCGCCCCGCGCCCGGTTATCCGGCGTGCCCCGATCACCTCGTCAAACGCGATCTTTTCAGGGTACTCAAAGCAGAAGAAGTGGGAATGAGCGTCACCGATTCACTGGCCATGCTGCCGGCCGCCAGCGTGTCGGGGTTCTACCTTGCGCATCCGGATAGCCGCTACTTCTCGGTCGGCAAGATCGGCCGGGATCAGCTCGAGGACTACGCGCGCCGTATGGGCCTCTCCCTGCCCGACGCCGAGCGGGCGCTCGCGCCGCAGCTCTGAAATGGCGGGCCGCCCGACGGCGGCCGCCATTTCGCCAAGCGACGAGGGATTTCGTCGAGCCCCCAAAGGCCGGGTGTGCCACGCGGTAGCTTACGCGTTCTGGGTACTGCGGAAACGGCAGCGTGAAGCGGCTTCCCCCCGCGGTGCCGGCCAATAACACCGCACTCGCCGGCCGCCCATTTCCGGCCGAGGGGAGCCACACGATGTCTCGTTTTCACTTTACGCCGACCGCGAGTCCCTTGATCACGGATACGGCCTCGCCGATGCTGCCTGTCCGGCACAGCCCGTCACAACCACCATCGCCTGAGCCGCCCACCTCATCGCCTGCTCAGCGCTCCGCGAGCGGAATGCTGAGCGCACTATCCGGTTTGCGCAGGTCGCCGCGAACACCAGCGTCAGTTCCGCCGTCAACGCCTGCCGCTTCGCCAACGCTTGCTGCTTCGCCAACGCCTGCGGCTTCCTCGTCGGCAATGGCGGCGGCGCGCGCACGCCTCGACACGACCGTTGCCACGGACAGCAGCCCCAGCTACTGGGACGTGCACAACGGTATCCAGCATATGTCGGCTTTGTCCGCCAAGCGCGAGAAGCGCTTGTTCAAGAAATCGGCATCGCAGCAGTATCTGTATGCGAAAGGGCTGACGCCACAGGAGCGCACGGATCTGGAGCAGGCACTCGCATTCACGATCAGGTCCGGCGCGGATGAAGAGGCCCGTCAGGCGATGACCATGTGGTTGTCGGTACAGCAGGCCCGGTTGCGCATCCATAGTCAGGTGCAGCGGGTCCAATACCAGGCCGAGCAGTATGGAAATATCGCCGCCCCGCTGGCAACGATCGTGGGTGCGCCGGTGGCGTTGCCCCTGCTTTACAGGACGCGCAACAGGTACTACGCCGACGCAGAGCGCCCGGAGTATGCCACTGCGTTCAACAACTTCATGAAGATGATCGACGATCCGTACGTCAGCGAGCATCTGCGCAACGTGGCGGCGTCGCGCCTCGCCTATCATGCGCGCAGCGAGGGAACGATCGCGCCCGTGGAGCGATTGTTGCTCCGTGCGTCCGGTCCGACCGGGCTTGCGGAAGAAGGCCATCGCGTCGATTCGAGCGAGAACGACATCCCGTCGGTTATCGGATCGGAATCCGACGACATCGACGCTCAGCAACGGCCGCTTGGCGCCGAGATCAACCGTTTTCTGTATTTTGCGCGCCAGCCCGCGATGCCCGATGCCGGCCGTTTCGATGACGGCGTAGGCGCCCGCGCGTTTGCCCGAGTATTGGCCCGCACCCTCGAAGACGTAGTTACCACCAACACGCCCAATCTCCACAATCACCCGACGATGCGGGCAGGCACCGACGTATTGAATGCCATCTCGCAGGATGCCGAACTGCGCGAATTCGTCTTCGCGATGTCCGTCAACGCCCTGGGCTCATGCTCGGACAATGTCGCCGAAGGGTTTTCGTCGATCGTCAACGCCGTTCAGAAGCACAAGGTACTGACGGAGATCAAGGCCGGACGGATGGGCGAGACGGGGTTGAGAGAATGGACGGACGCCCAATTCCGGCTATCGGCACTCGAGACCGAGGTTCATCGCTTCATCGGACACACGCTCGCCGAATGCAACAGGCTGCTGCCCGAGCACCGCCAGGCCTTGACGGAGATATCGCCTGAATTGGGGCGACTGGCGAATCAGTCGGTCGAGCCTCACCGCTCGGAGCACGAACGTATGGCTATTCTGGCCCGGCTCACAGACGCGCAGGAGGATATACGAGAACAACTGGATAGCGGCATGGATAGCGGGGCACTGTCCGCCGACGAGAAGCAGCATCTGGAAGCGCAGCTGGCACTGCTGCGAACGCACGACGACCTTGCGCGGCGCTGGACCAGCTTGACCTACGAGCCGCTCGAAACCATGCTTCATGCGAAGGCTTCGCTGTATAAAACGCTACGCCTGCCGGACAGCACGCCCAGGAGCATACAGTTCGACTTGACGAGCGCCCTGACGAAGCAGGATCTGCGGAATCTGACCGAAGCGGTTCGGCAGCAGGCATCCGATCCCGAAGTCATGCGCGCCTACCGCCTCGGCCACGACACCTGGTGCGCGGGCACCCGGCTGATTCATCACGAGGTGTTCGACAAGCTCGAGGAGAAATTCGCGAGCGATCCGCTCTATGATCGCCCGATCCCGCCGGCCGGCGAGGCACATATCGAGGCGCAAGCAGCCTATGCGGCTGCCTTCAAGGAACTGGAGGCGCGCCAGCGGCAGGAGGAAAACGCCCTTTTGCAGCAGTACGCCCAATAAACGCGGTCAGACGCCCCAAAGCACGTCCGTGTTCTCCTTTTTTGCCGCGCGCAGCATATCGAGAAACGGATAGGCGCGCTGAGCGAGCCCGATCGGCAGCTCGTGCGGCTCGTGGCCTTCCTCGCCCTCGTGAAAATGGCCTTCGTGCTCGGCGGTTTCCTTCTTGTCGACGACGATCGCGGCCTCGAGCCGCTTGATGGCCGCATCGAGCTCGTCATGGGTTATGACGCCGCGCTCGCCCAGTTTCTTGCCGACTATGCCGACGAGGTACTGGGCCAGATTTTCCAGCATGACGACGTCCGGCGCCGAGCGGCATTTGAAGGTGATCAACATGAGCATTCCTTACGTTTTTCTGTCGAATCTAAACGCCCCGGCGCACTCCGACTGGCGGCCCCGCGCGAGGGCTTCTGATTCGAGATATTAGCACCTGCTAAAATCCGGCTAGACCGAAAAACGCATCGTCGCATGGTATGGTGCGCCGCACCGTCATTCGACGTCCAGGGCTCGCGCCGGCTGCCTTCGGCGCGCCGCCCGCTTGCAAGCGAGCGCCTGCCTCCTGCCGGTCCGCACGCGCGGGACCGCCTCACTCGATTCGCACGAAACAGCATGCTGCCTGATCAGAAAGAAACGCTTGAATCCCTGCTCGCCGCGAGCATTCGCCAAGTCACCACCGAGCCGGACGGCGCTGCCGCGCCCGCGCTGCCCGCGATCGTGCTCGAGCGGCCCAAGGTGGCCGCGCACGGCGACATCGCCTGCAATGCCGCGATGCAGCTCGCCAAGCCGCTCAAGACGAACCCGCGCGAGCTCGCGCAACGCATCGTCGACGCGCTGATGGCCGCGCCTGGGGCGCGCGATCTGATCGAAAGCGCGGAAATCGCGGGCCCGGGCTTCATCAACCTGCGCCTCGCGAATGCCGCCAAACAGGCAGCGGTAGCGGCCGTGCTGAGCGCCGGCGAGGCATTCGGGCGCGCCAGGCGCGCAACGGGTCAGCGCGTGCTCGTCGAGTTCGTCTCGGCCAATCCGACCGGGCCGCTGCATGTCGGCCACGGACGGCAAGCGGCGCTCGGCGACGCGCTGGCCAATCTGCTCGCAAGCCAGGGCTTCGATGTGCATCGCGAGTTCTACTACAACGATGCAGGCGTGCAGATCCGCAACCTCGCCATCTCGACGCAAGCGCGCGCACGCGGGCTCAAGCCCGGCGATACGGGCTGGCCCGAATCGGCGTACAACGGCGAGTACATTGCCGACATCGCGCGCGATTACCTGAACGGCGAGACGGTAGCGGCCAAGGACGGAGAGCCCGTGAAGGGCGCGGGCGACCCCGAGGATCTCGACGCGATCCGCCGGTTTGCCGTCGCCTATCTGCGTCACGAACAGGACATGGACCTGCAGGCATTCGGCGTGAAGTTCGATCAGTACTATCTCGAGTCGTCGCTCTATACGCACGGGCGCGTCGACGAGACGGTGCGAGCGCTGATCGCGGCCGGCAAGACGTTCGAGCAGGAAGGCGCGCTCTGGCTGCGCACGACCGAGTATGGCGACGACAAGGATCGCGTCATGCGCAAGTCCGACGGCAGCTATACCTACTTCGTGCCCGATGTCGCCTATCACGTCACGAAATGGGAGCGCGGCTTCGCCAAGGTCATCAACGTCCAGGGCTCGGACCATCACGGCACGATCGCACGCGTACGCGCGGGGCTGCAGGCCTTGAACGTGGGCATCCCGCAGGGCTACCCCGACTATGTGCTGCACAAGATGGTGACCGTCATGCGCGACGGCCAGGAGGTCAAGATCTCCAAACGCGCGGGCAGCTATGTCACCGTGCGCGATTTGATCGAATGGTCGGGCGGCGCGGCCCCGGGCTCGGAAGCGGCGCCCGATCTGCTCGACGAAGCGACGATCCGGCGCGGGCGCGACGCGGTGCGCTTTTTCCTGATCTCGCGCAAGGCCGATACCGAATTCGTCTTCGACGTCGACCTCGCGCTCAAGCAAAACGACGAAAACCCCGTCTATTACGTGCAATATGCGCACGCGCGGATTTCGTCGGTACTGGCCGAGTGGAAGGCGCGCTTCAACGGCGACGAAGCCGCGCTCGGCACCTGCGACGTTACGCCGCTCACGAGCGCGCGCGCGATGGCGCTGCTCGCGAAACTCGCCGAATACCCGGACATGCTCGCGCACGCGGCCACCGAACTGGCCCCGCACGCCATTGCCTTCTATTTGCGCGAACTCGCAGGCGAATTCCACTCGTTCTACAATGCCGAGCGCGTCCTCGTCGACGAACGCGCGGAGCGCGAAGCGCGCATCGCGCTCATCGCGGCGACGCGGCAGGTTCTCGCCAACGGTCTTGCCCTCATCGGCGTGTCGGCGCCGGCCAAAATGTAACGCCGAGGCGGCATGCGGCTCATCGCTATAATCGGGGGCCGCTCGCCGCGCGCTTTCAGTCGACGGGTTTTCCGGGTTTCTTTCGCAGGTGATTCAGACAATGGCCAAACCGAGCCGCACTTCGCCACGCAGCGCATCCAAGCAGTCCAGGCAAACGGGGAGCACGTTCCTCGGCATCGTGCTGGGACTCATCGTCGGACTCGCGATCGCTGTCGTGGTAGCGCTTTACATCACGCGCGCCCCCACGCCATTCGTCGATAAGGTCGCGCCGCCCGCCGCCTCGGGCGCAGGCGCCGATCAACAATACGATCCGAACCGCGCGCTGCAAGGCAAGTCGCCCGGCCAGCCCGTGCCGCAAGCAGCCCAGAATCCGCCGCCCAACACGGCGCCCGGCCAGTCCACGGCCCCAGCCGGCAAGCCAAGCGCGCCGGGCCTGCTCGAAGAGCCGCAGATCGTCGAAGTCCCCCCCGCCGGGTCGGCAACCAACGCGACACCGGCGCAGCCCCCGCAGGCCGAGCAAAACGGCGGCGCGGCCGCTCCGGCGAAAAAGCCGCCGCAAACGGCCAACGCACCGGCGGGCGGCAGCGTGCCGGCACCGCCGCACGCGAACAACGCGTCGGTACCCGCCGCGGCAAGCGCCGCGAACGCACAGGCCAATACGGGATACTTCCTGCAAGTGGGCTCGTACCGTACCGCGGCCGATGCCGAGCAGCAGCGCGCGCGCCTGGCCTTCCAGGGCTTCGAATCGAAAGTGACGCAACGCGACGCGAGCGGTACGACCTACTACCGCGTGCGCATCGGACCGTTCTCGAAATTCGAGGACATGAACGCGACGCGCCAACGACTCTCGGAAGCCGGCGTCGATACGGCCGTCATTCGCTTCACGAAACAGTAAATAATCAGGATCAACGCGACCGCCATGAAAAAACTGATTCGTTCCTTCCTGTTCGCATTCGGCCTCGCCGTTGTCGGCGTCACGCAAGCCGCGCCCGCGGCGCTCGTCGCCGGCAAGGACTACACCGTCATGAAGACGCCTCAGCCGGCGGACGTGCCCGCCGGCAAAGTGGAAGTCATCGAATTCTTCTGGTACGGCTGCCCGCATTGCAACGAGTTCGAGCCATATCTCGAATCGTGGATCAAGAAGCAGGGGCCGGACGTCGTCTTCAAACGGGTGCCGGTCGCTTTCCGTCCCGAGTTCGTCCCGCATACGAAGCTCTATTACGCGCTGAAGACGCTCGGCGTCGAAGAGAAGCTCACGCCGCTGGTCTTCAACGAAATCCATCAGAAGAAGGACTACCTGCTCACGCCTGAAGCGCAGGCGGATTTCCTCGCGAAGCAAGGCATCGACAAGCAGAAGTTCCTGAGCGCCTACAACTCGTTCTCGACTACGAGCGAAACCAACCGCGCAGCCCAGATGGTCAAGGACTACGATATCGACGGCGTGCCGACGCTCGTCGTTCAAGGCAAGTACGTGACCGGTCCCGCGCAGACGAACAGCCTGCCCGGGACGCTGACCGTGCTCGATGCGCTCGTCGCGCAGGTCCGCGCCAAGAAGATGTAAGCCGGCTGTGCGCCGACGGGACGAACCGCTCAAGGTATTCATCACGGGCGCATCGAGCGGCATCGGGCTCGCGCTCGCCACCGAATATGCGCGCCGCGGGGCCGTGCTCGGCCTCGTCGCGCGGCGCACCGAAGTACTCGATGCATTCGCCCGCCGCTTTCCCGCTACGGCTGTCGCCGCTTACCGCGCCGACGTGCGCGACGCGCACGCGCTCGCCGAAGCAGCCGAGCAGTTCATTGCGGCCCACGGGTTGCCCGACATCGTCATCGCCAACGCGGGCGTGAGCAAGGGTGTCGCGACGGGGCACGGCGATCTCGCCGCGTTTCGCGAAGTGATGGATGTCAATTGCTACGGCATGGCGGCCACGTTCGAGCCGTTTGCGGCCCGAATGAGCGAGGAGCGCCGCGGCACGCTCGTCGGCATCGCCAGTGTGGCCGGCGTACGTGGACTGCCGGGCTCCGGCGCCTATAGCGCATCGAAGGCTGCGGCCCTTACCTACCTCGAATCGCTGCGCGTCGAAATGCGTCCTTATGGGGTTGCCGTCGTGACCATCGCGCCCGGCTATGTCCGTACCGCCATGACCGCGCACAACCCCTATCCGATGCCCTTTCTCATGGACGCCGATCGCTTCGCCGCAAAGGCGGCCCGCGCGATCGAGCGCCAAGTCCGCTTCGCGGTTTTTCCGTGGCCGATGCGCGTCGTCGCTGCCGTGCTCCGGCTGCTGCCGCGCGGCCTGTACGACGCGATCTTCGAGAAGGCACCGCGCAAGCCACGTCAGCCGGCGGCCTGATGACGGCCGGCGCGAAGCGCTCTCGCGCCGCGCGCGCTCGTAGCCACCCACGTGTTTCGATATATCGATATAGTTTTCGTGCCGTTGTCGCGCTCGCGGCATTGGTCTAAGCTGACCGCGGCCGGGCGCCGCGCGAAAGTGGGTCGAAGATCGCGGATGCACCCGGGCGCACGAACGAACACGATAACGCACGAAACTGCGCCAAACCGCGCCAAGCCGCGGATCACGCATCGCTCAATCGGAGAACCCATGCGCGTCAAACCGCTCGCTGTCTTGCTCGCTCTCTTGCCGGCTCTCTCGCTTGCCAAGCCGCTTACCGTCTGTACCGAGTCGAGCCCGGATGGCTTCGACGTCGTTCAATACAATTCGCTCGTGACGACGAATGCGTCGGCCGATGTCATCTTCAACACGCTCGTGTCGTACGACGAGGCGCAAAAGAAGGTCGTGCCGTCACTCGCCGATAAATGGGACGTCAGCGGCGACGGTCTCACCTATACGTTCCATCTGCGGCCGAACGTTCAGTTCCAGCAGACCGACTACTTCAAGCCGACGCGCCCGCTCACGGCCGACGATGTCGTCTTTACGTTCTCGCGCATGCTCGATGCGAACAACCCTTGGCACAAGATCGCCGGCCCGAACGGCTTTCCGCATGCGCAATCGATGGGCCTCGTGAAGCTCGTGAAAGCCGTAACGAAAGTCGACGACTCGACGGTGAAGTTCGAGCTCAATGAACCGAATGCGACGTTCGTACCGGTCTTGACAATGGGATTCGCGTCGATCTATTCGGCCGAGTATGCCGATCAGTTGCTCAAGGCGGGCAAAGAGACCGAGCTCAACGGCAAGCCGGTCGGAACCGGCCCGTTCGTGCTCAAGAGCTACACGAAGGACGCGCTCATTCGCTACGACGCCAACCCGCGGTACTGGGGGGCCAAGCCGAAGGTCGACAAGCTCATTTATGCGATCACGCCCGACGCGACGGTGCGCGCGCAGAAGGTCCGGGCGCGCGAATGCGATATTGCGCTGTCTCCCAAACCGCAGGACGTGGCGGCCGCCAAGGCCGATAAAGCGCTGAAAGTGGTGGAGGCGCCGGCTTTCATGACGGCCTTCGTTGCACTGAATACCGAGCACAAGCCGCTGGACAACGAGAAAGTCAGGCAGGCGCTCAATCTCGCCTTCGATCGCACCACCTATCTGAAGACCGTCTTCGACAATACGGCCCAGCCGGCGACGAATCCGTATCCGCCCAATACCTGGAGCTATGACAAGTCGATCGTGCCGTACGGATACAACATCGAGCAGGCCAAGAAACTGTTGCGCGACGCCGGCTTCCCGGACGGCTTCAAAACCACGATCTGGACGCGCCCGACGGGCAGCGTGCTGAATCCGAATCCGAAGGCCAGCGCGGAACTCCTGCAGGCCGATCTTGCCAAGATAGGCGTGAAAGCCGACATCAAGGTCATCGAATGGGGCCAGCTCATCAAGGATGCCAAGCAAGGCCAGCATGACCTGCTCTTCATGGGATGGGCCGGCGACAACGGCGACCCCGATAACTACCTGACGCCGCTCTTCAGTTGCAATGCGGTGAAGTCCGGCATCAACTTCTCGCGCTATTGCGATCCGCAACTCGACAAGCTGATCGCCGATGGGCGCTCCACCGCCGATCAGGCCAAGCGGGCCAAGGACTACGAGGCTGCCCAGAAGATCATTCACGACGAGGCGCTGTGGATTCCGCTCGGTTATCCGACAGCGGCCGCCATTACGCGGGCCAACGTCAGCGGTTATCGTGTCAGCCCGTTCGGGCGGCAGAACTTCGATGGGGTGCAGGCGCAGTAGCCCGGCTCGAGCCGCGGCCCCTGCCGCTCGCGGCGGGGGCGCGCACCGTGTCGTTCCGACGTAGGTCGCCGGCGCTCAACCGGCGATTGCCGCCAACGCGTCCCGTACCGTATTCATGACGGAGGCCCAATCGCCGCGCGCAGGCTGTCGTATCAATCGCGCGCCCGGATACCACGGCGTGTCGGATCGCTCGAGACCCCAGCGCCAGTCCGGCGTATAAGACAGCAGCACCCACACCGGCTTGCCGAGCGCGCCGGCCAGGTGCGCGACGGCGGTATCGACGCTGATCACCAGGTCGAGCTCGGCGATGAGCGCCGCGGTCTCGGCAAAGGTATGCAAATCTTCGGAGACGTCGAGCACCGACGCGTTTCGCAGCACCGCGAGATCCTCGGCCCGCACGTCCTTGACGAGCGATACGAAGCTCGCGCGCTCCGCGAACGCGTCGAACACGGGTTGCCATGCCTCGAGCGAAGTCGAACGATGGCGGCCGTTGAGGTTGCCGGTATTGCCGCTCCAGGCCACGCCGACGCGCAGCCGACCATTCGTAGCCGTAAGCCGTTCCCGCCATCGCGCCCGCTTCGCCGCATCGGCGTGCAGATAGGGAATATCGGCCGGGATCGGTGCGCGATGCGCGGCCAGAGCGAACGGCAGGCTCAGCAGCGGACAATGCAGATCGAAGGGGGGCAGCGGCTCGCTCTCCCCGATGACGGCGGCCGCGCCGCGGTAATCGGACAACAGCTCGAGCAGCGCGTCCTGCACGCGCAAGACGACGCGTGCGCCGCTCGCTGTCAGCCAATCGACGTAGCGCACGAACTGCAACGTATCGCCAAAGCCCTGCTCGTTGAAAACGAGGATCGTCTTGCCCGCGATCGGCAACTCGCCGCGCCAGGGGTTCGGCCAGGACGGCAGCACTTGCTCGCCGTCTTTCCAGCGCCATTCGTATTCGCGCCAGCCGTGCTCGAACTGGCCGAGCAGCAGGTTCGTCTGCGCGCGGTTCGTGCGCGGGCCCGGATGATCGGGATCGAGCTGAACCGCCTTCTTGAACATGCGCAACGCTTCGTCGAACCGATGCAGATCGCGCAACGCAACGCCAAGATTGATGTAAGCGACCACGGCTTTCGGATCGAGCTCGATAGCGCGGCGGTAGGCGGCGATCTCCTCCTCGTAGCGGCCCGCGAGCCCGAGTGCGCGGCCGAGGTTGTAGTGGCTTTGCCAGGCCCGCGGTTCGAGATCGCGCACCGTGGTCAGCACGCGGGCGGCGCGCTCATGGTCCTCGATCTCGCTGGCCGAGCGTGCCGCCGCATGGAGCGTCGCGACGGCACGCGGCGACAACGCGAGCGCTTCGTCGAAGCAGGCCAGCGCGCGCGCGTGCCGCCCCGCCGCCTGGTTGGCGAGGCCCGCGTCGTGCCAGCGAGCCGCGGTGGCCGGCAACGATGCGAGCGCGCGTTCGAAGTAGTCGGCCGCCGCATTGGCGTCGCCTTGCCGCCCCGCGATATAGGCCAGTCCTTCCAGCGCGTCGCCGCAGCGAGGATCGGCCTCGATCGCCTCGCGCAGCAGCGCGGCCGCTTCGTCGAGACGCGAATCGCGAAAATGCGCGTAGGCGGCTTGGAGTCGGGCATCGAGGTCGGACGGGCGAGCGCGGTCGGTCATAAGGCGGGCGGAAAGGGAGCGTTGCACGGCGGGTAAGCAGTTTAGCCGATGGGCCGCGGCAACCGGGCAGTGCGCGCTGCGCGACTGTCCGCGCATCGGCAACGGGCCGCTTGCGCGGTTGATGGCACGCCGCGCGCCGGTGCTCTATGCTTGGGGCACTTTTCAGGTGCGACCAGACGCGCCGCGCCTTTTTTCCGGAGTCCACCATGTCGTACCTGCTCCTTATCGTCGAGCCCACCGATCAGCGCGATGAACGCACGCCCGAAGAAGGGCGCGCCGCTTACGACGCCATGCTTCGCTTCGCCGACGACCTCAAATCCCGCGGCATCCTCGTCGCGTCGCAAGCGCTGGCACATCAGCGCGAGTCCGTGCGCGTGCAGGTGCGCGACGGAGAGCGGCGGCTGGTCGATGGCCCGTTCGCCGAAGCCAAGGAAATGGTGGGCGGCTTTTACCTGCTCAATTGCGATCGCGAGGAAGAAGCCATCGCCGTCGCCGCCGAATGCCCGGCGGCGCACTGGTGCACGGTCGAGGTACGGCGCCTCGCCCCCTGCTACGAGTAGGGGTTTCCCCTTAATCGAATCGGTTGACGTCGATCCGCTCGCGTCCGAGTCGTCGTATCGAAGGAGGCCCGTCTCGAGGGTCGTCAACGATAAAGGAGCGATGCGATGCGATTCATGATCATGGTGAGAGCCACGGGGGCGAGCGAGGCGCAGACACGCCCCGGCGCGGGCGTCGAGGCGAAAGTGATGGCCGAGATGGCCGCCTATCACGAAGCTCTGGCGAAAGCCGGCGTGCTGCTGGACGCGAACGGTCTGAAGCCCAGCGCCAACGGCTGGCGCGTGCGCTATTCCAACGGCAAGCGCACCGTGATCGACGGCCCGTTCGCCGAAACCAAGGAACTCATCGCGGGCTATACGATGATCCAGGTCCGCTCGCGCGAAGAAGCGATGGAATGGGCACGGCGCTTCCCTGCGCCGTTCGGCGAGACGGAAGAAGGAACGATCGAGGTGCGCGAGGTGTTCGAGCTGGAAGATTTCGAGCCGGGCACCGCAGGCGCCGCGACACACGAACATGAGCGCCAGACGATACGGAGCTGAGCGACGGTGAAAACGATGGAAACGACGAACGCGACGCACCGCGCAATCGAGGCCGTCTGGCGCATCGAGGCCGCGCGCGTCGTGGCGCACGCGGCGCGGCTCGTGCGCGATATCGGCGTGGCGGAGGAACTGGCGCAGGATGCGCTCGTGGCCGCGCTCGAACATTGGCCGCGCGAGGGCGTGCCCGACAATCCCGGCGCCTGGCTGATGGCCACGGTCAAGCATCGCGCGCTCGACAAGCTGCGGCTCGATGCGCTGCATGCCCGCAAGCACGAAGCGATCGGCCGCGACCTCGACGCGCTCGAAGCGCATATCACGCCCGATTTCGTCGACGGGCTCGATGCTGCGCGCGCGGACGACATCGGCGACGATCTCTTGCGCCTCGTGTTCACCGCCTGCCACCCGGTGCTGTCGACCGATGCCCGCGTGGCCTTGACCTTGCGGCTCCTGGGCGGGCTCACGACGCATGAGATCGCACGCGCGTTTCTCGTCTCGGAGCCGACGATCGCGCAGCGCATCGTCCGAGCGAAACGGACACTTTCCGCCGCCAAGGTTCCGTTCGAAGTACCGCGGGCCGACGAACGCGCTACGCGACTGGCGTCGGTCCTCGAAGTGATCTATCTGATTTTCAACGAAGGCTATGCGGCGACGGCGGGCGACGACTGGATGCGCCCCGCCCTATGCGACGAAGCGCTGAGGCTCGGCCGCATTCTTGCCGAACTGGCAAAAGAAGAAAGCGAAGTACATGGGCTGGTGGCACTGATGGAACTGCAGGCGTCGCGCCTTCACGCGCGCACCGATGCGAACGGACGCCCTGTCCTGCTTGCCGATCAGGACCGCTCACGCTGGGACCCGCTGCTGATTCGGCGTGGGCTGGCCGCACTCGAGCGGGCCGAGTCGCTCGGCGGCACGCTGGGGCCCTACGCACTGCAAGCGGCACTTGCGGCCTGCCACGCGCGAGCGCATAGCGCCGCCGAAACCGATTGGGCTCAAATCGTCGCGCTTTACGATGCGCTGGTGCAAGTCGCGCCTTCGCCGGTCGTCGAACTCAATCGCGCTGTGGCGGTCGGCATGGCGTTCGGACCGGAAGCGGGGTTCGCCGTCGTCGAGCAGCTATCGGGCGAGCCGTTGCTTGCGCGCTATCACTGGCTGCCGAGCGTGCGCGGCGACCTGCTCGCGAAGCTCGGCCGGCACGAGGCGGCCCGCGCCGAATTCGAGCGCGCCGCCGCGATGACGCAAAACGGACGCGAGCGCGAATTGTTGCTCGAACG
>NZ_JBMRBK010000050.1:0-5108 GCF_057351765.1 Trinickia sp.
GCCGATCAGGCGTGCGAGGAGACCGAAAATGAATATGCTCGATATGGCCGCACGGGCCGGCCTGCAGGTACTGCTCGATGCGCGCATCGGCAACGAGACCTACCATAGTGTGAGCGGCTCGATCGCATCGCTGCAGCGTTTTGCCGATGCGGTCGCCGCCGCGACGCGGGCTGAAGTGCTCCACGCCTCGTGGCCGAAAGCGGGCGTCAACTCGTCCAGGCTGCGTTGTGCCGCGGCACGCAGACGACGCGTCCGCTCTCTGGTACTGCGATGCTTCCGGCAGTCGACGCCACGGCGGGGTTCCGCACGATGGATCAGTGCGGTCGTGCCGCGTCGCGCACCTTCTGCCTGATATCGTCAGCGAGAGCACGATGCGTTCCGGCCAGCGTAACGAGGTCTGTTGCGCCCTGCGGCCGCTCCGCGACGTCAAGGATTCGCTCCGCCGTTGCAACCTTGGACAGCATTTGACCGTGTTCAGAAAGCGCATTCAGCACGGTCATGCCATCTTTTCTGCATGCGATCGCGAGCAACCGCTCCCTAAGGGCGAGAGCCTCCTCCGAGCTCGAGCCGGCCGGCAGTTTGCCGTGGGCAGCGCTAAGCTGCTCAAGTATTGCCGAGCTGTGCTCCTTCATCGCACCTGCTAGCTCTGTGTAGCTGTAGCCCGAATCCACGAGGTCTGCCAGCGATGCCAGCTTCGTTGCGCCGTTCTGTTCCGCGGCGAGATCCAAGACATTGGGAAGCGATGCACCGTGGAACAGCGTTTCCCAATGCTGAGACAACGCGCGCAACACCTTTACGCCATCGTTCCCACATGCGATTTTAGTCAACTGCTCGCGACGTGCAGCCTGCTCCGAGGGCACTAAGGCCGCCGCCAAATTGCCGTGGGCTCGGCGAAGCGCTTCGAGCCCTGCTGAACCGTGTTTCGCTTCCACGCGGGCCAGTTGTTTCGCGGTATAGCGGAAATTCGTGAGATGCGCCTTGGCATCGGCATTGTCGGCGGGCGTCGAGATGGAAAAAGCAGCGGACCGGCCGGAACCTTTTTGAGGCGCGCCTTGCAATGCCGGGCTCTCACCTTGCGGCGTTGCATGCGAACCCGCTTCGACGCGTTCCGAATGCGCGGCTCCGTCTGTGGGGGCTGGCTGATCCGCGCCGCCCGTGCCTTGTGTCGCTCGTCCGACATTCGTCATTTGAGACTCCCTCCCGCTGATGGATAAAAGTGACTTCGCAGCCACTATAGGCGGATGAGCGAAACCTAAACGGCGAATAACGAAGCGGGGAATCGTCGGGCGAACGGGACGTGGTTCAGTTCATTCGTCGGCCGCCAGATCCTTTTTTGCATCGGCACCGAGAATACGCTCGGAAAGTTTCTGATCGTAACTCGAATGGATATGTGTGCGCTTTTTCTCGGGAAAGGCGTAGGTATAGGCCTTGCGCAACGCAAGCGAGGCCTCGTGAAAACCCGAAAGAATCAGCTTTTGCTTGTTCGGATAAACGGCAATATCGCCCACCGCGAAGATGCCCGGACGCGACGATTCGTAGTTCGACGTATCGACAGCCACACGCCCCGCGAGCGTCTCGATCCCCCAATGCGCGATCGGTCCGAGCTCGGCAACGAGGCCGTAAAGCGCGATGACATGATCCGCGTCGATGACCGTCTCGCCACCGATCTGCTTGATATCGACCGACTTCAGCACTCCGCCATCGGCGTTGAGCGCGGCAATCGTACCAATCACGATATCGAGCTCACCATCGGCTGCCGCGCGCTTCGCTTCTTCCACTGATGCGTGCGCCGCGCGAAACGTCTCGCGCCGATGCACGAGCGTCACGCGCTTTGCGATGTTGCGCAGCGCAAGAGCCCAGTCGAGCGCCGAGTCGCCGCCCCCTGCCACGATGACGCGCTGCCCCGCAAATGCGGCAGTTTCACGCACGGCATAGTGGATGTGCCGGCCTTCGAGCGCTGCGGCCGATTCGAGTGCGATACGCTGAGGCACGAACGCACCGTTGCCGGCGGCCAGCAGCACCGCCGCGGTATCGAACACGAGTCCCTTGTCGGTACTCACGCGCCAGCGCTTGTCATCGCCATGCGATTCGAGCGTCGTCACGCGATGCCCCAAGTGTTGAGGCGGATCGAACGGACGGCATTGTTCGGTCAGCCGCTCGACGAGTTCGCGCGCGGTGCATACGGGTATCGCGGGAATATCGAAAATCGGTTTGTCGGGATACAGCTCGATGCATTGACCGCCCGGCACCTCGAGCGCGTCGACGAGGTGACAGGTCAAACCGATCACGCCGGCCTCGAACGCCGCAAAAAGACCAACGGGTCCCGCGCCGACGATGAGGACATCGGTACGAATGGTGGCGTTCTCTGACGATGACGTGCTGCTCACGTTCGAATCCTCTCGATGACGGCGGCGGCCCTCGAAGCGAGGTTCGTCGGCCCGCGCCGGTTTCAATGGCATCGAGTATAGGGGCGGCGCCGGCCCCGCAATGCAGTGGCCCGCTCTCCAGTAGGGAGAAGCCCATGGAAAAAAGGCGCCGCAATGCGGCGCCTTTTCAGACAGCAATCAGACGCTGAAACCCGCTTTAGAAACGGTGACGCAAACCGACCGTTGCGGACGTCTGATTGTTCGAGCTCGAGATGCCGCCGTTATTGGCGTTGTAGACCCATGCCACAGCACCGGCACCCGAAGCGTGCTGGTACACGACCTGCGCGTAGACGTCCGTGCGCTTGGAGAGCGCATAGTCGGCTTGCGCGCCGATCTGGTTGAAGTGCTGACGTGCGCTCACGCCCAGCAGCGATGCTTTTTGCTGCGTGTACGTGTAAGCGACACCCAGACCCAACGCCGGCGTCAGGTTGTACTTGCCGTTGATTTCGTAGTTGTTCTGGTTGAGCGACAGCGGCGCCACAGCGAAGTTGTCGACGCGAGCCTGCGTCCAGACGAAACCGACTTGCGCGGGACCGAACGCATACGAAGCGCCGGCGCCGTAAGTGCGCTGGCGGAAGTTGCCCGGCACACCGAAGACTGAGAAAGCCGACGTATCCGACGCGCCGTTGTTCGCGGCAAGCGGGTTGTTCTGCTGCGCGTACGAAGCCGCGACACGCAGGCCCTGGAACTGATAGGCCGCGCCAACGCTGTATTCGCGGTTGTTCGCGAAGTTGGTCTGGTTGGAGAAGCCGTAGGTCGCACCGAACGTGAAGCCCGCGTAGTTCGCGCTCGTGAACTTGATCGAGTTGTTGACCGCGACACCGTAGTTCGTATTCAGGTTGTCGAAGTTGCCGAAGTGCGCGAACGACGTGCCGCCCCAGCTACCCGTTGCGCTCAGCGGCGCGAGGTAGTCTTGCTCGGCGTCGTACTGGCGGCCGAGCGTTACGGTGCCATAGTTGCTCGACAGACCGACGAACGACTGGCGCGTGAACATGCTGCTGCCGTTGGCGAAGCGGCCGCTATTCACGTTGAAACCGCTTTCGAGCGTGAAGATCGCCTTCAGGCCGTTACCCAGGTCTTCCGAGCCTTTCAGGCCGAAACGGCTTTGATCGATCCCGCCGCTCGTCTGCTGCCAATCCGAATGGCCGCCGACATTGCTCGTGTAATTGATGCCTGCGTCCAAAACGCCGTAGAGCGTGACGCTGCTTTGCGCGTGTGCCGCGACGGCAAACGAAGCCGAAACCGCAGCAACGATGAGGGTCTTTTTCATTGGAGGAAATCCCTTTCTGTTCAAACTGGCCCCGTGGCCAGACTTCGGAAGAACGGCTCTCGTCACCGCGGCTCTCGACGGCGATGACTTATGTCAGATGAATGAGCTGTTCAGCGAGGGGCGAGTCTACGGGGAGGGGGTGTCCGGGTAAACGCGGATTCTGTAATACGTTATTGCTAAAACAGAAACGATAGGGTGCAGCTATTAGTGCATTCCCTTGTTTTGGTTGGATTTTTTTCGTGGTTTAGAAGCGCGTTCATTTCAGGACGCAAGCAAGCGAACGCCCCGCTAGTTGCGAATCCACCACACACTGGCCCGCGCTGATCATGGGCAATGAGCGTCATCGCACCGATACGACATCCCGGCCGGTCCATTGGCGGATTGCGCCGATAGTCTCTCGTCCGCAGCCGCGGGCCGAAGCCTATGCTTGGCGTTGCTTCCCTACGCGCGCAAGGCGCGAACAGGGGTATCCGAAGAAATACGAGAACCGAGGGACGATTGCGAGCGATGAGCATTCGAGCATGGGCCGGCGCAGTTCTGATAGCGACGACGAGCGGACTCGTGTGGGCGCAACGGCCACTCGTCTATCCGTTGCGCAGCCAGTCGCCCGGCGCGCAAAGTGTCGACAACGCGTTTTGCTATTGGCAAGCCAAGCAACAGACGAACGTCGATATCGCGCGCGAACCGCAACGCCCGTTGCGTACCAAAGCGATCGAGTTTACGCCGGACGCGGGGCGCGGCACGTCGGTGCCGCCGCTGCCGCCAGGCGCGGACCGCGCGAAGGCGGCAAGCGGGGGCGCGGGCGCAGCCGCGGCGTCGGCAGCCTCCCCGGCGACTGTGGCCTCCCAGGCGACACCGGCATCGTCGGCAACGAGCGTGGGCGCATCGGGTGCGAGCCAAACTGCCGCGCTCAATGCGGCATCGGGCGCAAGCAGCGTCAACCTGCCTCCTCTTCCTCCGCCCGAGCCCCCTATGACGCGCTACTGGCAGGCATACGGCGACTGCATGCAAAGCCGCGGTTACGGCGTGCGTTGAACGAGCGTCGAAAAGCATAGCAAGCAGACGTGAGCCAGGTGCGCGCATACCGCGCGCCGAGCGCCGAAACGCAGCGATCCCACTTCTTGCGAACGATCCGCTTCAGCGGCGCTTCGCGCCTATCGGCCGTGCGGCAACAGACTTTACAGTCTGTTACCCGGGGCCCGCGTACAGCCGATTCGGCTTTCCCTATACTCCGATCCGCAACTGACTTACTTGCGCTTTGCGAGCGCTCAATCGATACCGAGTCAAATCATGAAACGCCCCACGCTGATCAAGACCACTCTTCTGACTGCGCTCATAGCGGTCGCCGGCTTGTCCCTTACCGCATGTGTCGCGCCGAACCCGTACGGAGCATACGGTGCGCAGCCGCAGTA